>JACDCH010000117.1 GCA_013694495.1 Acidimicrobiia bacterium
CCCGCGCCCGCTCGGCCTGATCCCAGGGCACGTTCGCCCAGCGGTTCTGGGGCGCCGGCGGCGGTTTCGGGGGCGGTGTGCTCCCGTTCGCCCGGCCCCGTGAGCGGCCGTTCGTCGCCGTGCGCGAGCCGTTCCGGGCCTTGACGTTGACGAGGGAGTAGGCCGCGTTGAGCTCGCTCATCAACCGAGCTGCCTCCTGCCGGACGTTCTCCGGAGCGTCGTGGAACCGATCGGGGTGCAGGATCTGGGCCCGGGTCCTGTAGGCGGCGACGATGTCGAGCTGCGTGGCGCCCGGGGCCACGCCCAGGATGTCGTGCGGGGTCTGCATCTCGGTCCTCTACGTCCGAAACCTAGCTGGTTGCACCGTTCGCGTCGCCGTCACCGACCGCCGTCCGGCGCACTGCCGCGAACGCCGTCTCGAGGTCGGCGCCCCACAGATCCCACGAGGACAACCGCAGCCCCGCGAGCTGGAGGGCAACCGGAACGCCCCAGAGCGTGTCTTCGTCGAGCATCCGGAGCCCGGCGGCGGCCAGCCCGGTCTCGGCCGCCCGGCGGTCGCCGGCGAGGTCGTCGGTGAGGTCGACACGAACGAGTACGGTGCCCGGCTCGACCCGGATGGCGATCGTCTGGTCGCCGTCGGCGAGGAGGAGCGGGCCTTCGGCGTAGAACCGGTGGGAGTGGCCGGACCGCTCCCCCCGGACGAACGCGGCGATCACCGCCGGGTTGCCCTCCCGGGGCCCGGGCGGTTGCCCGAACGGTGGCCGCATGCCATGGTCGTCGATCACGGCACCACCTCGAGCGCTCGGAGCTGGTGGATGCCGATGCGCTCCACCATGCCCGTGGCCGATTCGAGCACGAGCCGCCCTTGGCGGTCGGCGGTCCGCACCACGCCGCGGCTCTCGCCCTTGGGCAACAACGTGGCCTTCGCCCGGCTGCCGACGAGCGAGCATCGGGCCGAGTACAGCGCGGCAACGCCGCTGGCGTCCTCATCGAGGTCGGCTGCGGCAGCCACCATCGCTTCGAGCACCGAAGTCAGCAACCCCTCCGCCTGCCCGGTGAGGCCGAGGCGCCGGAGATCGAACCGCACGGTGACGACGGCACTGCGGACCCGGCCCGGGCCGAGCTGCGACTCGGCCTTGACCATGGCGACGGGCTCGTTCGTGGCGATGTTCACGACCGCGTCCGGCCAGCACGTCGCCAGGTCGGGCGACGCCCCGGCCGCGACCGCACCCATGACCGCCGCCAGCCCGCCGGCGAGCCAGACCACGTCGGCTTCGTCCGCCGGGAGCACCGGTCGCAGGATCACGGAGACGGCGAGGGTGCTCTCAGCGGGCGTCGCCCACAGGCGCCCGTGCAGGCCACGGGCGCTCACCTCCCGTTCGACCACGACGGCCCCGTGAGCGGGGCCCTGGTCTGTCCGTGCCCACGCCAGGGCGAGGGCCTCGGCGGAGAGCCCCACCGGGAAGCGCCGGATCGGCGCCCCGGCAGGACCGACGCTCTCCACCCAGCCAGCCGCGCTCGGGCCGGGGATGGTCATCGAGTCACGCGGGGGAGGAGACGGTCCACCAGCCAACCGTCGTCGCACTGTGCCAGCTCGATCGTCCCGACCGGGAGGCCGGGGACCCCGATGGCGGCGGCGACCGGTGCGATGAGCGTGATCCGTTCGCGGTCGGGTTCGGCCGGGCCCGGCTCGACGTCGAACTCCAACGCGTCGAGGTCGGTGCCCGCCAGATCGGCGCGTAGGCCGTTCAACAGATCGGTGAGGAACGTCTCCTCCTCGGTCCTCGTCGCCTGCGCGTCGCGCAGCCGGGCCGAGAGCGACTCGTCCATGCCGCGCCGGGTCGCCACCCGAAGGACAGCGCTTCGTCCCTCGCCGCTCAACAGCTCCCAGACCGTGCGGTGCTCGCCCCACGCGATGGCCCCCACGAACCGGCGGGCGATCTCGACGGCGCCGCCGGTCACGGCCGCTCGAACCCGAGCGACGCCAGATGGTCGCGAACAAGGATGCGCTGGGACAGCCCGAGGGCGTCGCCGACCGCGAGATCCAGGGCGACGTCGGCCTCCGAACGGGCATCGTCGGGCAGACTCCGGTGGGCACTGACGCGGACCGCGAGCGCCGATTCCAAGCCCTCGTTGGGCAGCTCCATGAGCACGCCGATCTCTGCCTCCACGTAGAGGCGCAGCGCGGCGCCGTCGAGCATCGTCGATGCCCGAGCCAGCTCGGCGAGCGCCTTCTCCCTCGCCATGTCCGGAAGGCTTACCAGTCGGGACAGCCGCTCGCGTAGCAGCGAGCGGCGCTCGTCGGGGGTGGCCTCGGCCACGAGCGAGACGAACTGGAAGGGGCGTGATCCGACGAAGCCTCGCTCGCGCAACGCGGCCTCCACCTCCTCGAGGCCCGCATGGGCGTGTCGCCACGCGTCGCCGTGCAGCCGGGGGTCGAGTAGCGCGAGCGTCTCCTCGAAGCAGGCGAGGGCGTGTCGAAGGCCGACGCCGTCGCCGGTGGCCGCCAGGGCACGGCCGAGGTTGTGCTTGGCCAGCGCGTGCTGGAAGGGGAAGTCGGACCGGGCGAACACCTGCAGGGATGCCTCGAACGCGCTGATCGACTCGTGGAGCAGCTGCTCCCGCCACTCGGGGACGAGCGCCGAGAGCGCCATCGCCGCGACCCCGTTGCTGTGGTCGAGCATGGCATGGTGGTACGGCGCGTCGTCGGATCCTGCGCTCGCCCGGGCGAGGTCGTAGTCGCCCAGCGCGGCCTCGAGCGCCTCCTTCGTACCGAGGCTCGCCTGCGCGAGCCCGCGGTTGTGCAGCGTCGCCGCTCGGCCCCGCCGGCCCTCCGCGCTGGCCTCGTCGAACAGCGGCAACGCCGAGTCGAACGCGGTGAGGGCCGCGGCGGTGTCGCCCTGCTCCGAGCACACGAGGCCGAGGTTGTTCAGCGCCGCAGCCAGCTCCTCGTCGCGGTTGCGTCCGCGGAAGACCTCGGTGGCTCGTTCGAACAGCTCCCGCGCCTTGCCGGCCCGGCCCAGCCCGCGATGGGCGGCGCCTGCGGCGTTCAGGACGCGAGCGTGCTCGACGGGATCGAAGCGCGGATCGAAGACGGCAAGGGCGACGTCGTAGCTGGCCAGAGCCCTCCGCAGGTTCTCCCGAGGATCGCCGGCCGGCGACTCGGCGCGGGCCAGCCCGATCCGGTAGGCGAGCGCGGCGTGCTCGTACGGACGCGATCCCCGGGGGGTGCCCGCCAGCCTGGCTTCGAGGGCCGCGATGGCCTGCTGGTGTCCCCCGCCGGCCGCGCTCATGGGCGCACCGGCGGCACGGCGGCCGCGAGCTCCTCGAGCTCCCGGATGATCTCCGCGAGCGCGACCTCGACGGCGGCCTCGACCGCGGGCGTGAGTCCCTGGCCCACGGCGTCGGGATCCGTCGGCTGGCACCCGACGAGGAGGACCTTGGGCGGGAGCACCCCCAGCGCACGGGCGAGCATGAGCGCCCGCCCCGGGGTGGCGAGGTGCATGTCGGCGAGCAGGTCGTGGCGCGCCTCGAGGGAGAGCGCCTCGACGTCGACGATGTCCGGTTCGATCAGGAGCACGGTCCCCGGCGCCCGCCCCCGGTCGACGGCGTCGACGACGAACACGGCGTCCCACCCGTCCTGGAGCTCCTGGACGAGCGCGATCCCGGCGATGCCCGTCTCGACGACGGTGACGCCGGCGGGGAGCGTCATCGCCGCCAACCGGCGGGCCACCTCGACCCCGAAGCCGTCGTCGCCGCGCAGGACGTTGCCGACGCCGGCGACGAGGATCCTCATCGGCCCGCGGTGGGAACGGCGACCTCCACCGCTCGCATCGCGTAGCCGGTGACGACCCACCAGGCCAGGTAGTCGGCGGTCTCGGGCCACGCCTCGTCGTCGATCTCGTCGCGCAAGTGGTCGAGGCGCCGGTCCACCTCGGACGCGACGATCCGTTCGAGGGCGTCGATCGTCCGATCGGCTGGCCCGAGGAGGAACCGATCAGCAGTGCCGGCCCGCAGGTCGGCGGCTGCTCGGGCGACGAGTGGTCGCAGCTGCTCGAGGTGTTGCGCCGCCCGATCCGTGGAGGCCGATGCCGGAAAGGCAGGGACGGCAGCCTCCTCAACCCCAGCATCCGCCTCCTCGACCCGCCGGACGCAGTAGCCGTTGAGGAAGGCGATGCTGGCCCAGACGGCGATCTCGGGCATCGGCTGCGACTCGGTCTCCTCGACGACGAAGGCGTCCATGTACCGCCGTGCCGTCGCCGTCAGCGGGTGCGCCTGGGCGAGCGCCCTGGCCCGGTACGCCAGGTCCTGGCCCGACTCGTGGCCGCCCGGCGCTTCCTTCATGACTGCTCGTGACCGCGGATCTGAAGGAGCGGCGGTTCGGGGACGGGGATGGGGGCCGGCCGGTGGGCACCCTCGGGCACCGTCACGCACTCGAGCGCGGCCTTCTCGGCGTCGATGGCGGCGGCCGGCTCGACCAGCTCGAGCCGGCGGAAGTTGCCCCAGCCGTCCCTGAGCGCCACCTCGACGCCGTAGGTCAGCGTGTCCTGGGAGCTCGGGCACCCGTCGCAGGTGCCCTTCATCCGCACCCTGACGACGCCGTCGGTGATGTCCTCGACCTCGATCGAACCGCCGTGGGACTCGACGAGCGGGCGGACGCTCTCGAGTGCAGCAGCGACGGCGGCCTCGGCCTCGGCGGCAGCTTCGGCGTCCTCGCCGAGGCCGTACGCCGCGAGCAGCGTCCCCACCACCTCGTCCTGCCCGACCGATTCGAGGAAGATCTCGCCCCGCCACGAGCGGATCATCTCGACCAGCCGGCCGAGCCCATCGCGATGGAAGGCGTCGACCCAGTCGAGGAGCTCGGTGACCTGCTCGCTCACCTCGCGGTCGGGATGAGCCGTGAGCGCTTCGGCCAGGCTGGCGATCCGCTCGAGCGCCTCGCCGTAGGGCAGGAGGTCGTCGTCATCGCCCACTGGTTCGCCCCGTCGCATCCACCGGCGCGGCGGGCACGGCCGGAGCCGCGCCGACCTCGTCGCGGATCATGGCCAGCACGGCCTCGACCGACGCCTCGACGGGGTCGCTGAAGCCGAGGCCGAAGGTGTCGTCGCCGGGCTCGACCTCGATGACGATCGTGTCCTCCGGGAACGCGCCCCAGTAGCGCACCACGGCCAAGGTGTGGTCGAGGTCGATGATCCCACCGATCGCCTCGGTCAGCCGTTCGTGGACCTCGATGTCGTCCGGAGGCTCGAGGTCGAGGCGGTAGCGGCGGATCGTGCCCGGTTCGTCGAGCTTCCGCGGCATCGCCCCCACCAGGATCACCTTGACGGGCTCGAGCTCCTGGAGCAGATGGAGCACGCGGTGGGCGGCGTAGGACAGGTCCTCGACCACCACGTTCGGCGGCCACGTGAGCGACTCGATGCGGCGTACGAACTGCGTGCCGAAATCGAGATCCCGCAGCCAGGGCAGTCCGATGCCGCCGACGAGGACGCATCCTGAACGAGCGCCGTCGGACCTCGCCTCGCGTGTCAGCCGGCGCAGGGAGTCAGGCGGCAGGAGCTCGCCGCCCCCACCTTCGCTCTCGTCCGGTGGCCCGCTCACTCCAGGGTGCATCCGCAGGAGTTGACCTCGCGCACGATGACACCGTTGCCCGTGTCCATGTGCGTGGTGCACGGCATGCAGGGGTCGAAGCTACGGATGGCGCGGAGGACGTCGATCCCTTTGACGTCGTCGTCGCGGACGCTCTCGAGGATCGGGGTGTCGACGATGGCCTGCTCGTAGGGGCCGGGCTGGCCGAACGGGTCGAGCGGGGCGGCGTTGAGGGTCGAGGGCGTCGTGATCTGGTAGTTGATGATCTTGCCCTTGTCGATCTCGAGGTGGTGGACCAGCCACCCGCGGCCGGCCTCCCAGAACCCGGCTGCCACCCGGTGGTCCTTGGGCACCTTGTAGGGGGTGCTCACCGCGGTCTCCCCCGCCCGCCAGTAGTCGAAGGCCTTGAGGAGGCTGTTCATCCCGATCGAGGCCGTGAACGCCATAGCGTAGGCGCGCCCTCGGTTGCGCTCGAGCGCGTTGAGGGTGCGCGGCACCGGCCAGAACAGCTCCGTCTCGGGCAGCTCGTGGCGGGGCATGATCATGCGCAGCCCGTCGCCCGTCGCGTGGAGGAACGGGTTCTCGGGCGTCTGAGCGGCCAGGGCGGTCGTCCACATCCGGCCATAGGTACCGGTCTCGACGACCTGGCGGTCCCAGCGCGGAGACGTGTCCCACGTGTACTTGTCCTTGAAGTTCTTGCCCTCCGGCTTCGGGATCGTGGTCTTGTTCCACGGGTGGTTCGGCGAGATGGGGTTGCCGAGCGGGTCGGCCGTGAACGGCACCGGGCTCGTCGTCCAGTCCTCGTAGTACGAGTGGCTGACGAACTCCTCGAAGCCGATGTTGATGTCGGTGAGGTTCGTGGTCACGAGCTTGCCGTCGATGATGATCCCGGGCTTCGCCCAGCGGGCGTTTCCCCAGGTGTTGCAGTTGGCGTAGGTGGCGTCGTACACCGTCGAGTCGTCCCAGATGCCGGTCTGGGCCAGGTTCGTGGGGCGGGCGCCGACCTGCTCGTAGGCCGGGTTGGCCTCGAGGAAGAAGTCGCAGATGTCGTCCCAGATGCGGCAGATCTGCTTGCAGAAGTCGAAGATCTTCCCGAGCTGCGTGTAGTACTCGTTGAACGACGAGGTCGAGATCGTCGTGGACATGCCGCCCGGGACGATGGTCGACGGGTGCGGGTACTTGCCGTACATGAGCATGCACATGATCCGCCCGACCCGGGTCCACTCGAGCGCCTCGAGGTAGATCTTCCCGGTCAAGGGGTTCAAGGCATCCATGATGTCCTTGATCGTGCGGTACCCGTGGATGTCACCGTGGGGGGCGAGGGTGCTCTCGGCCCGAACCACCAGCTCCGGGTTGGTGACCGACACGATCGACGTCGAGTAGTCCGGACCGGCGAGCAGGCCGAGGTGCAGGGGGTGGTCGTAGAACATCTCGCCGACCTCGCCCAGGTTCCGCACCTCGACGCCGAGCGGCGGGGGACAGATCCCGAACGCCTGCTCGATGGCGAGGGCCGCGACGGTGGCGTGGACGCCGCCGCACACCCCGCAGGCCCGCGAGCTGATGTCGATGGCGTCGCGCGGGTCGCGGCCCTTGAGGATGATCTCGTAACCGCGGAACAACATCGCCTGCGAATGGGCTTCGACCGCCCGGCGGTTCTCGAGGTCGAGGACGACGTGCACCGCCAGCGCCCCCGCGACCCGCGTCACCGGGTCGATGTTCCAGTCGCGCAGCTTCGGGGGCGCCGTCATGACGGAGCCGCCCGAGATGCGCGGGCGGGCGCCGACCTCCGCGAAGGCGAAGGGGTTGGTCGCGCCCTCGAGCAAACGAGCCTTGCCGTCCTGGCCGATCTCGATCGGCAGGTTCTTGAAGCACATGCGGGTGGTTCCTCTCGCATTGGTGCACCGGTTCGCCCGCTGGCGCCGGCGCCCCCGACTAGTTGTAGGACTCCTTGGAGTGCTGGTACTTCCCGTAGAACTTGTGGAGGAGCTTGACGGCACCACGCGGACCCGTTCGCTCCCGGCGCCAGCCGCTCGGGGCGTCGCGATCCCAGCGGGTCGACATGTTCTTGTCGGCGCGGCTCACGTCGCGCATGCGGCGCATGAAGCCTCCCGCGACGCGGGCGGTGTTGCTCGAGAGCAGTGAGCCCGGGGGTGTCTCGTAGATCGGTGAGAACTTGTCGGGGAAGCCGGGCATGGTGCAGCCGATGCAGATGCCGCCCATCTGCATGCAACCACCGTGGCCGTCGACGATCCCTCGCTCCGCGATGTTGCATTGGACGACGGGCCCCCAGCAACCGAGCTCGACCAGGCATTCCTTGTCGCCGTAGGACTCGGCGAACACGCCCTCCTCGTAGTAGCCGGCGCGGGGGCAGTGGCGGTGCACCGTCTCGCCGAAGAGCCAGGCGGGTCGGCCCAGTTCGTCGAACTCGGGCAGCGGCGCCAGGCCGTTGAGGAAGAGCAACACGGCGGCCGCCGTCTCGAGGACGTTGTCGCCGATAGGTGAGCAGCCCGGAACGTTGACGACCGGGACGCCGAAGGCCGAGCGATAGTCCTTGCCGAGGTACTCCATGCAACCCATGGAGTTGGTCACGTTGCCCTTGGCCGCGGGGATGCCGCCCCACGTCGCGCAGGTACCGACGGCGATCACGGCTGCAGCGCCCGGTGACAAGCGGTCCATCCACTCGAGGCTGGTGATCTGCCGCCCCGTCTCCGGATCCTCGCCCAGGCCCATCCAGTAGCCCTCGCCCGCGTAGGACTCGTCCATGATCGAGCCCTCCCACGCGATGACGTAGGGAGCGTCGAGCTCTCCACGCTCGGCCATGAAGAGGTTGTGCACCCACTCGGGTCCGGACTCCGTCGACACGACGGTGTGGATGAGCTCGACGCGGGGGAGGCCCGGGATGATGCCGGCGAGGAGGTGCTCAACACGCGGATGCGTGGCTCCGGTCACGGCGACGGTGCAGCCGTCGCACGACCCGCCGACCATCCAGATGAGGTAGATCTTGTCGAGTGGGCCGAGGACAAGGGTGTCGTTCGCCCGGGGCGTCAACCGGCTCCTCGCTCCGATCGGGGCGAGCGGGTCGGAGCCGTCGTAGCAGCCGGTCGCGTCGGTCCGAGCGCCGAGGAACTCCCCGTGCTCGTCCGCCGTCGCCCTGACCGGTGTCATGGGATAACCGCTGCGATCGGCCACGGCCGGCGGCTTCCAGGCGTCGACCTCCGACGTTGTGGTCGCGGCACCGCTCAGCCCGGCCTGGGTGGGCAGGGAGTCGGGACCGAGATCCGGATCGTTCCCCTCGCGCTTCGACGCCATCGATGCCCCCGTTCGGTCGGCCGTGCGGGCCGGTCTGTATGTGTAGAGTACACCTATCGCTCGCGCCATGGCGTACGCGCCGGCGTGGGCCCCAGGGGGTGCGAGATGTTCGAACCGAGCGAGCCGAGATCAGAGGCGATGCGCACGTTGTACTGGCGCAGCGAGATCCTCCAGGTCATGTATTGGCTGCGGGGAGAAGGGTTCGGCGACCTGCTGGATCCGCCGCTGCTCGAGCGCTTCCTCGGCGTCGACGCCGACATCGGCGTCACCTACCTGGACCGCCTCGTCGACGACGGTTACGTCGTCCGCGACGGCGAGTGGTACGCCCTATCCGACAAGGGACTCGAGGAGGGCGCCCTCGAGTTCGCGTCGGCTTTCGACGACCTCACCCGGCCCACCCACGGCGAGTGCAGCGACGACTGCTGGTGCCATGCATCCGCAGACGAAGCCGCCGCCTGTGCTGATCAGCGAGGAGCACACAACCACCAGTGAGCGCACAAGAGAACCTCGACGGCGGATCGGTTGGCCTGCCTCGGGCCTACCTCCGCCCGTGCCTCCTCCTCCTGCTGCTCGAAGGCGGCTCGCACGGCTACGAGCTCCTCGAGCAGGTGCGAGCCCTGGGCCTCGTCGGTGCCGACGCCGGCGGGCTCTACCGAACGTTGCGGGCCATGGAACGCGACGGACTGGTGTCCTCGTGGTGGGAGCCGTCCCAGTCCGGGCCGGCTCGGCGCACCTACGAGCTCACCGACGCCGGCACCGGAGATCTCGACCAATCGATGAAGGCCCTCGCCGAGACCCGTCGTCTGCTCGGCGAAGTCCTCGCACGCTACGACTGGCTCGCCCTCCGTCGCGAGACTCGATGAGGCTCGCCCTCGCCGGGAAGGGCGGCTCGGGTAAGACGACCCTGTCGGCGACACTGGCCCGCCTCCAGGCACGCGCCGGGTTGGCCGTCGTCGTCATCGACGCCGACAGCAACCCGAACGTCTCGGTCGCCATGGGTCTCGAGGCCGTCGTCGGGCCGATGTCACTCCCGTACGAGCTCGTGTCTCGACGACCGACGGGGCCTCGCCTCACGGTGCCGGTCGACGAGGTTCTCTCGCGCCACGGTGCGACGGGTCCGGACGGGATCCGGCTCGCTGTCATGGGCGCGCCTGATCACGCTGACGCCGGCTGCCTGTGCTCGGCGCATGCGGCGGTGAGTGCGTTGCTCGCTGATCTCGGAGAACGTCCCGACGTCCTCACCGTCGTCGACCTCGAGGGCTCCCCGGAGCACCTCAGCCGTGGCACCGCGCGCCACGCCGACCTGCTCCTCCTCGTCGCCGAGCCGTACTTCCGGTCGCTCGAAACCGTCCGCCGCCTCTCGGCGCTGGCCCGTCAACTGCCGATCCCGCAGGTGGCGGTCGTCGCCAACAAGGTGCGCTCGACGACCGACGCGGCGGCCATCCGCGACTTCGCCCGCGGCGAGGGCCTGGAAGTCCTGGGCGAGATCCCGTGGAGCACCGACGTCCTGGATGCCGACGCAGCCCGGACCCCGCTGCTCGACGCCGTCCCGGACAGCGGGGTCGTGCAGGCGATCAGGGCGCTGGCGCTCGCGCTGGACCGAGTCGGCGAGCCTTCGTCCGGACTGGCGGCAAGCTGATGTGCCTCGCGATCCCTGGCCAGCTCGTGGCGATCACCGACCCGACGAGCCTCTTCGCCACCGTCGAGGTCGCTGGCGTCCGGCGTGAGATCAACATCGGCCTCGTCGCCGGCGATGATGGTGGCATCGCGGTCGGCGACTGGGTTCTGATCCACGTCGGGTTCGCCATGGCAAAGATCGACGAGGCAGAAGCAGCCCACACCCTCGATCTGCTCCGGGAGTTCGACGATCTCTTCGACGACGAGGTGAACGACTTCCGGGAGAGCCGTCCCGGATGAAGTTCGTCGACGAGTACCGCGATCCGGTCGCGGCCCGCGCCGTGCTCCGGGAGATCGAGCGCCTCGCAGGCAGTGAGCACCGAAAGTTCATGGAGGTGTGCGGCGGTCACACGCACGCCATCTACCGTCATGGGATCTCGCAGCTCCTTCCGGAGACGGTGGAGCTGGTACACGGACCGGGCTGCCCGGTGTGCGTCATCCCGATGGGCAGGGTCGACGACGCCATCGCAGTGGCGGAAACCCCTGGGGTCATCTTCACGACGTTCGGCGACATGCTGCGCGTGCCCGGGGGACGGGGCAACCTGCTCGAGAGCAAGGCCCGAGGGGCCGACGTGCGCATGGTCTACTCGCCGTTGGACGCGCTCCGGATCGCCATCGAGAACCCCGACCGCGAGGTCGTGTTCTTCGCCGTCGGTTTCGAGACCACGGCGCCGTCGACGGCCATCACGCTCCTGCGGGCGCGTGAGGCGGGGGTCGCCAACTTCACGGTCTTCTGCAACCACGTCACGATCGTTCCACCCTTGAAGGCGATCCTCGAGTCGCCCGACGTCCGTCTGGACGGCTTCATCGGACCCGGCCACGTGTCCACCGTCGTGGGCAACCGTCCGTACGCCTTCGTGCCAGCCCGCTACGGCAAGCCGCTCGTCACTGCCGGCTTCGAGCCGCTCGACGTGCTGCAGGCGGTTGCGATGTTGCTGCGGCAGCTGGCCGACGGTCGGTGCGAGGTCGAGAACCAGTACGCCAGGGTCGTCCGCGAGGAGGGCAACCCGCGAGCGTTGGCCGTGCTCGCAGAGGTGTTCGAGCTTCGTCCACACTTCGAGTGGCGCGGTCTCGGCTTCATCTCCCGGAGCGCGCTCAAGTTGCGAGCCGAGTTCAGTGCCTGGGACGCCGAGTTGCGGTACTCGGTGCCCGGCGTCCGGGTGGCCGACCCGAAGGCCTGCCAGTGCGGCGAGGTTCTCAAGGGCGTGCTCAAGCCGTGGGAGTGCAAGGTGTTCGGCACTTCCTGCACGCCGGAGACCCCCATCGGGACGTGCATGGTCTCGTCCGAGGGCGCCTGCGCCGCGTACTACAACTACGGCCGCCTGGGGACAGGCACCCGCATCCCGGTCTCGATCGGGCGAGCGGCACTGAGACGCCGGTGAGCAGCTTGGGGCGCCTCCGATGTAGTGGGCCGTCCTGGTTCCTCCCAACGTGGTGTACTGGAAGGAGCCCCCTGTATGCCTCTGCGCCCGTCTTGATCGGGTCGCAACCCGTCGTGATCGTCGAGGCTCCGTTCGGCGGCTACATCTCGATGCCGGCGCTCGACGCCAGCCGCGCACGGCCGAGTGCAGCCCACGGCGTCGCGAGCGGCGCGCCGATCGCATCGGCGGCTCCCCGGGCGGCGTCGTCCAACAGGTCGGCGAGTGCCCGGGCAGCGACGACCACGGCGGTGGGCTCGACCGCCCCGGGGATAGGTCGCGGCGAGCCCGTCAGGGAGGTGGAACGGGGCGAAGTCGAGAAGGCTGACGAGCCCGAACGACGGGAACGGGATGCGCCGCCCTACGGCGTAGACCCGCAGCGCGTGTTGGCGGGCCTCACCGAGTCGTTCGACCGCCTCGAAGGGTGATCCTCGCTGGGCGTACTTGGCGACGTCGATCAGCGCTCACCACGCCAGCAGAAGCCACTCCCGAGCCTCCGCCGGCGAGGGAGGCTCCTCCACCGGCGGGCGCCACGGCTCGGCGAGACGACCGTCCTTGTCGACGACCGCCACCGCGCCGGTCGGGAGCCCGCTCCTGCGACTCGCCGGCATCACCACGAGATCGAGCTGCACTCCGCCCTCGTAGATCGCTGCGCACCTCCGGGCGTCCGGTGACCATCCCGCCACGACATGGACCAACACATCGAGCGGCGTCCCCGCGGCTGCCACGACCAAACGAGCAAGATGCCCGAGCTGGTCCGACGCCACGCCATCGCCGTAACCCAGGGCGGCGTCGACGTCAGAGAGCACGTCCCCACGTCCCGCCGCGAGGGAGCAGCAGACCTCCAACCACCGCCACTCACCCGAACCCTCGGCGACCGCCTCGAGACGCGAGATCACCAGCGAGTGCGCCGGCAGGTTGGACCACGGCCACGCGTCAGCCTCCATCGGCGACAGCCTGGCCTCTCCTGGCGATCCTGGCGAGGATCGGGACGCCGCGTCACGCCGACTGACCGAGCGTCAGGCGGAAATCGTCTCCAGCGCAGAGGACTCGTGGTTCACGAACGTCGCATCGATCACCAAGGTCGTCGTCAGCGAACCCATCCACGATCAGAGCCCGGGTACCGGGAAGCCGTAAGGGTGCCGGTCGAGTTCGACCTCGAGCAGCGTGAAACGGTGTTGATGTCGAATGGCCACACCGTCTGGGGCTACCTCCTCGCCCGGAACAGCGACGGCGAGCCCTGGCTCATCGACGACCAGGGCGCTGGGTAGCCGTCTGTCGCCCGGACCGCCGGGCGCGTCCCGTCATGACCGCTACCCGAGTCGTTGCCCGGCGACCATCCCGTCGCCGAACACCCTGCCGATCTGCACACCAGCATTGCGGCGAACGGGGGCGACCTCGCTCCCGAGGCGGGCTGGTTCGCGGCTTCATCCTCGAAGGTGACGTCGATGCCGTAGTTCGACCGCTCGGGCGAGTCGTTCGTGGACCTCGAGATTCGCTGACATGAACCCCGTCGTCGGGTCAGTGACGCACTCGACCACGTGACGTCGTCTTGTGACTCCTGCTCGGTTTCGTCCTGCTCACGCTCGTTCTCCTCGATGTTCTCGCCGACCTCGTTGGCGACGCCTCGCACGCCCCGATCCCGAGGAGGCCAAGGACGCCGAGAGCGATGACAGCCGTGAGGCAGCCGGACATCCCCTCCTGCGGCGGCGGCCCCCGGGTTCCGGTTTCCGAAACCGACTCCGGGCGCCTTCCCGGACCGGCGCGTAGGGTCACACCGTGCACCGTCGGGAACTGCTCCGCGGCGGCGCCGCGGCGGGAGCGCTCCTCGCGTTGCGCCCGCCGGACGCCTTCGCCCGCTCGTTCCTGCGCACGGCCACCGGCGGGGCAACGAGCCGGGCCAGCCGGTTGTTCCCCGACGACGGGCTGCGACTCGCCCACGCCGACCTCCACAACCACACGCTGCTCAGCGACGGCGCCGGGCGGGCCG
Organism: Acidimicrobiia bacterium; assembly: GCA_013694495.1. GTDB lineage: Bacteria > Actinomycetota > Acidimicrobiia > Acidimicrobiales > JACDCH01 > JACDCH01. The sequence continues at coordinate 13,981 of JACDCH010000117.1, forward strand.
ACGAGGCGTTCGCCCAGCTGCGGGCCGCCGGCCTCGACGTCGCGTCGCTCACCGATCATGCCGTGTTCGGCTCGGTGCTGCAGGACTCCCTGTGCGACGGCTGCAGCGCGGCCTCCGGTATCGACGAGGCGGGTTGGTCGACGCTCGCGGCAGTGGCCGATGCCGCCAACGCTGCCGACAGCTTCGTCGCCATCCGCGGGTTCGAGTGGACGACGCCGCACCTCGGGCACGTGAACGTGTGGTTCAGCGAGCAGTGGATCGACCCGCTGAACACCGGGAGCCTGGCCGGGCCCGAGGCGCCGATCGAGTACGCCCGAGAGTTCGTCCCCCTCGAGCCGAGTGTCGTCGCCGCCCTCCAACCGGTCTTCCAGGCGTTGCCCACGCGGACCTCGATCGACGGCCTCTACGACTGGTTGTCGCGGCCGCCGGCGGGCACCGGCTTCGGCGGGGGCGGGGCCGACGCGCTGGCCGGCTTCAACCACCCGAACGAGTACGGCAACTTCGAGGACTACCGGTTCTTCGGCCAGGTCGCCGACCGCATCGTGTCGGTCGAGCTGCTGAACCGGTTCGACGACTACCTGTACCGGGGCATCGCCGACGGCAAGGAGAGCCCGCTGAACGGCGTGCTCAACGCTGGGTGGCGGGTCGGCGCCCTCGGCGTGACCGACGAGCACGGCGACCGCTTCGACGTCGAGGAAGGAAAGGGCCGAGCTGGGCTCTGGGTCCGCTCCCTGACCCGCGACGGCGTCCGCGAGGCCCTGGCGGCGCGGCGCTTCTACGCCACCCGCCTTGCCGGGCTGCGCCTCGACGCCACCGCCAGCGGGGCCCGCATGGGCAGCGACCTGCTGCACCGCAGCGGCCCCGTTGCCATCGCGATCGACGTCGACAAGGGCCCTGAGTGGTACGGCAAGCGCCTGATTGCCCAGGTGCTCACGGCCGGCCCTGCGGGCGGGCTCCCGACCGTCGCCCGCACCGAGGAGCTCGTCGTGCCCCGGCCCGATCAACCCGTGCCCACCTTCCAGGTCGACCTCGACGTCGACCAGAGCCCGTGGGCCGTGCTCCGCCTCACCGACCCCGACGCCCCCGCGCACCCGTCGGCGACGGGCGAGTTCGCAACCGCCGGGGACGTGGTGGCCTATGCCAGCCCATGGTTCCTCCGCCCGACCGCGATCGACGCCGTCACCGGCCCGGCACCCGTCGTCGCGCCGGCACCGGCCCCGCGACCTGTGGACCCGGCCACGGGTTCGACCCTGCCGGCGACGGGACTCGACGGGCCCGGCGTCGCCGCAGCCATCGCTGCTGCCGGCGCCGCCCTCGCCGCCCGTTGGCTGGCCCGGTCCCCGGGATCGCCCGACGGCCACCACCATCACGAGACCTGACGCGCCGCGGATGAGTTGACCGATGCGCGGCGCGGGGGGCGGCCCGAACGGCGGCGCCGGCGAGGCCCAACGAGCTCGACGTAGTTGGTGCGGTGCCGGCATCGAGTCTCGGCTGGTCAACCTGACGGCGACCGCCGAGACCCGATCGACTACTTCACCGAGCGTGGGTACAAGGTGCGGATCACCGAGCGCGACCTGTACTCCGAGCACTTGATGAGAGGCGAGGCGGGACGAGCGTCCTTCGTTGTCGAAGGCCAGCTCTGCTTCTGCGTCGATCTCGCTCGAGGCGGCCAGACGGTAGCGTCCCGGTACTCCCACGGGGACTCCCCGGAAGCCGCCGTTGCTGCGGCCCGTCGTCGGTTCGGTAGCGAGCGGGGCTGAGACGCTCTCCCGGCATTGGGTCATCCACCGCTTGGCCGGCCCCGATCAGAAGGTCTTGGCTGAGATGCTTCGAGAGTGTTGAACCGGCGCCCAGCCTTGGACAGTCTCTGGGCCGCTGCTCAGGCGCGCGGCGCAGCGGAGTGTCGCGGACACGACACGTTCCGGCATGTTCGGATCGAGTGGTCGGGTGTGCCGGAGGGCGTCGACCCGGCGTTCGCTCGAGAAGAGACGTACACCTGCGCCTGGCTGCTCGGGCGGCTCGGTTCGAGCGTCGGCCAAGGCCGCCAGCGACAGAACTGGCTTGCTGTTGAGAGCCTCCCCGGATCGTCAACCAGGTCCGTCGCCGGCCACTATGCCATGGCAAGGTTTGCCAACGGACTAGCCTTCGGCCATGACGACGATGAACGTGTCGCTGCCTGACGAGCTGAAGGCTTTCGTCGACGAGCAAGTGGATGGGGGCGGCTACGGCTCGACGAGCGAGTTCGTCCGTGACCTGATCCGCCGCGAACAGGGCCGCCAGCAACTCCGGAGCCTCCTGCTCGACGGCGCCCGATCGCCGGTAGGCCCCGCGGTCGACGACGCCTACTTCGCGTCGCTGCGCGAACGCATGCACTCGACTGCCTGACCTCACAGTGGCGTCGCGAAAGGTCCGCCTCCGAGCGCGTGCAGCATCGGACGTCGACACAGCAGTCGACCACTACCAGCACGAAGCCGGAGATGCCGCCGCCCTCGACTTCATCGAGTCACTCGAACAGGCCATAGGCCGGATTCAGCGCTCCCCCCATGTGGGCTCGCTGCAGTTCTCCTACGAGCTCGCCATCCCCGAGCTCCGGGCCCTCGGTACCAAGCGCTTCCCGTACCTGATCTTCTACGTTCCCCACGACGACAGCATCGACGTGTGGCGGGTGCTGCATACCCGGCGAGACATCCCGAACACCCTCACCGACGAACGCTGAAGGTCACCGAGCACTCCGACTCGCAACGTGTCCGATGTGCCGTTGAGGGCGCCCGCAACAAGTGTTCGGTCGGTAGTCGATGTGCAACGCCGCTGCCGAGTTCCCAGCCGATGCCGTAGTCGATCGAGGAGGCGTTTCGCTCGCGACCAAGGTCGCGGGATCGCTCCACTAGCACTAGATCTCTTGGGGGCGGAGCCCCCGAATTTTGTGACGAGTTCTCATGCGGCTTTGCCGAGTCTCGCGCCGTTGATGTAGTCGGTGAGGGTGCGGTCGATCGTGTTCAGGGCGCGGCGGAGCTCGA
>JACDCH010000521.1 GCA_013694495.1 Acidimicrobiia bacterium
TCCTCGATGCGCCCGCCCAGGCGGTGCAGCGTCTCGCCCGTCTCGGCCCCGTCGGGCCGGGGCGCGCTGCGCACGAGGTCGGTCAGCGTGGCCAGGTCGGTGGCGAGCTCCTCGATGCGCCCGCCCACGCGGTGCAGCGTCTCGCCCGTCTCGGCCCCGTCGGGCCGGGGTGCGCTGCGCACGAGGTCGGTCAGCGTGGCCAGGTCGGTGGCGAGCTCTTCGATGCGCCCGCCCAGGCGGTGCAGCGTCTCGCCCGTCTCGGCCGACGACCGCCGTAGCTCGGCGACCGTGCGCTCCGTCGAGCGGCGGTAGTCGTCGAGGTCGTGGGCCTGGGTGATCGACGCCCGGCTCACCACCGCCGCGTACTCGTCGACCCGGTCGGACAGCGAGCTGCGGATCGTGGCCGTGGCGTTGATCAGCGCCTCGAGGCGCATCGACAACGCCGAGACGCTGCCGTGCACCGTGTCGATCCGGTTGACCATCGCCGGCAGCAGCGGGCCCGGCGACAGCGCAGCGTCGTCCTCGTCGCCCATCTCGGCGGCACCGAACCCGTCGTCGAACCCGTCCTCGCCGAAGCCGTCGTCGCCGAACCCGTCGTCGTCGTCGAAACCGTCGTGCTCGGCGGGCGGCGTCCCCGACTCGTCGACGAGCTCCTCCTCGTCCGGCAGGTCGTCGGCCGCGGCGGCGTCGGTGCCCCCCCGGTCCTGCTCGGCCCCGGGCCAGTGGAGGTCGACCTCGACCTCGTCCTCGTCGCCCTGGGCGTCGGCGGGGACCTCGGGCTCCTGCGGCTCGGCGGGTTCCTCGAGCTCGGCCGGGGCTGCCGGGGCGGCCGGCGCGCTCTCGGTGGCGGAGCGGGACCCCACCCACCGCTGCCAGCTCGATCCCCGTTTGCGCTCTTCGGTCACCGCGACACTCTGTCAGGTGGCGAGGAGGGCGGCGACCTTGGCGAGCAGGTCGTCGCCGTCGAACGGCTTGGCCAGGAAGTCGGCGGCGCCCAGGTCCCGGGCCCGAGCGACGTCGGCCGGGGCCGACTTCGCCGACACCACGAGCACCGGCGGCGACGACGCCGTGCCCTGCAGCAGCTCGAGGACGCCCCACCCGTCGAGCACTGGCATCATCACGTCGAGCACGACGCAGTCGGGGTGCTCCTCGTCGATCCGCTCGAGGGCCGTGACGCCGTCGGCGGCCAGCACCACGCGGTGGCCGGCCGCCTCGAGGTTCAGGCGGTGCAGGAGCAGGATGTCGGGCTCGTCGTCGACGACGAGGACGGTGGCCACCCTCAGGACCTGCGGACGGATTCATGGTCGATGGTCATGCGGCCGCTTGTCCTTCCTGCGTCTCCATTCGATTCCGGAGTCCGGCGAGGGAGCTTCGCCGACGAGAGCCACACCCACTCCATCTCAAACCAGCCTGACCCGGCGCTCGCCCCGGTCGATCGTGCCGATCACCTGCGGGCGGTGGCCGTGGGTGCGCAGGACGTCGAGGGCGCGGAACTCGTCGCGCTCCGGGACCACCAGCACCATGCCGATGCCGAGGTTGAAGACCTTGGCCATCTCGTCGTCGTCGACCGCGCCGAGCTCCTGGATCTCGCCGAAGATGCGGGGCACCTCCCAGCTGCGCCGCTCGATCACGGCGTCGCAGGAGCGGGGCAGGACCCGGGCGACGTTGCCGGGCAACCCGCCGCCGGTGATGTGGGCGACGGCCCGCACGTCGACGACCCGCAGCACCGCCAGCACGGCGGGGGCGTAGATCACGGACGGCACCAGCAGCTCGTCGGCGAGGCTGTGGTGGGCGCCGGCGAAGGCGGGGGCGTCGAGCGAGCGGCCGGCCCGCTCGAGAAGCACCCGCCGGGCCAGCGAGTACCCGTTGGAGCGCAGGCCCGGCGAGGGGAGCCCGATCAGCACGTCGCCGGCCTGCACGTGCTCGCCGGTGATGAGCTGGTCGCGCTCGGCGACGCCCACCGAGAAGCCGACGAGGTCGAACTCGCCCGGCTCCATGGCGCCGGGGTGCTCGGCCATCTCCCCGCCGATGAGCGCGCAGCCGGCGGTGCGGCAGCCGTCGGCGACGCCGGCCACGAGCTGCTTGACGTGGTGGGGGTCGAGCTTGCCGACCGCGATGTAGTCGAGGAAGAACAGGGGCTCGGCCCCCTGGCACACGAGGTCGTCGACGCACATGGCGACGAGGTCGACGCCGATGGTGTCGAAGCGCCCTGTCGCCTGCGCGATCAGCGCCTTCGTGCCGACGCCGTCGGTCGACGAGACGAGCACCGGCTGGCGGTAGCGGTGGCTGGCGAAGGCGAACAGGCCGCCGAAGCCGCCGATGTCGCCGATGACCTCGGGCCGGAAGGTGGAGCGGACGTCGTCGCGGATCAGCTCGACCGCGGCCTCGCCGGCGTCGATGTCGACGCCCGCCGACCGGTAGCTCTCTCCCGCGCCGCCCATGTGCCGTCCCGCTCAGATGCTCGGCAGGTGCGCGAGCTGCTCGAGCTGCCCGGCGGGGGCCCGGCTGGGCTCCTCGAGGACGCGCTTCGTGAACCCGACCGGGACCTCGACGGGGTAGTCGCCGGTGAAGCAGGCGTGGCAGAAGCCGGCGCCCGGGGCGTTGGTCGACGCCACCAGCCGGTCGAGGGTCAGGTAGGCGAGGCTGTCGACGCCGATGAACTCCCGGATCTCCTCGACGGTGAAGTCGGCGGCCAGGAGCTCGGCCCGCTCGGGGATGTCGATGCCGTAGAAGCAGGGCCAGCGGACCGGCGGGCTGGTGATGCGCAGGTGGATCTCCGCCGCGCCGGCCTCCCGCAGCATGCGGGTGACCTGCTTCTGCGTGGTGCCCCGCACGATCGAGTCCTCGACGACGACGAGGCGCTTACCGGCCACGTTCTCGCGCAGCGGGTTGAGCTTGAGCTGCACGGCCTTCGTGCGCAGCTCGGGCGTGGGGGCGATGAACGATCGGCCGATGTAGCGGTTCTTCACCAGGCCCTGGCCGTAGGGGATGCCGGACGCCTTGGCGAAGCCCTCGGCCGCCGGGATGCCCGACTCGGGGACCCCCATGACCATGTCCGCCTCGGCCGGCGCCTGCTCGGCGAGGAGCTCGCCCATCCGCACCCGGGCGGCGTGCACGCTGCGGCCGTAGAGCCGGCTGTCCGGCCGGGCGAAGTAGAAGAACTCGAACACGCACAGGTGCGGGTCGATCTCCGACTCGGGCCACGGGTGGAGGCTGCGCAGGCCGTCGTGGTCGATGACGAGGACCTCGCCGGGGTCGAGCTCCCGCACGAAGTGGGCGCCGACGATGTCGAGGGCGGGCGTCTCGGAGGCCACGCACCACCCGCCGTCGAGCTTGCCCAGGCACAGCGGGCGGAACCCGTGGGGGTCGCGGACTGCGATGACCTGGCTCTCGTCGGCCAGCACCAGGGAGAAGGCGCCCTGCAGGCGGGGGAGGACGGCGAGCAGCGCCTGCTCGACGTCGTCGGGGTGGCGCTCCTCGCCGCAGGCATCCAGCTCGACGCCGATCATCTCGGCGATCAGGTCGGAGTCCGAGGAGACGATGCCGGGCAGCATCCCGGCGCTGCTGGCCAGCGCCGCGGTGTTGGTGAGGTTGCCGTTGTGGCCCAGCGCGAACTGGCGGCCGGCGACCTCGCGCCACACGGGCTGAGCGTTGCGCCACGTCGACCCGCCGGTGGTGGAGTAGCGGGTGTGGCCGATGGCGAGGTGGCCCTGCAGGGTGAGCAGGGTGCGGTCGTCGAACGCGTTCGAGACGAGGCCCTCGGCCTTGACCACGGTGAGCTGCACGCCGTCGGAGACGGCCATGCCGGCGGCTTCCTGGCCCCGGTGCTGCAGGGCGTACATGGCCAGGTAGGTGAGGTGGGAGACGGGCTGGCCCGGTGCGTAGACGCCGACGACGCCGCACGCCTCCTTGGGCCCCTCGAGGTCTCGCGCCGCCGCGTCGCTGCCGTCGGTGGCCACGGCGGCGAGGTTACCGGTCGGCTCGCGACCGGGCGCGATTCCCTCCGGGGGCGGGCAGAGCGCTGGTCAGGGCCCTGGTCTCGGGAGGTGGTCCCTGCTCAGGAGGTGGAGGGAGCCGAGGAGTGCTCGGCCAAGTCGACCACCGCGTTGCTCCGGCGCCGCTGCCGGCGCCGCTTGCGCCGCTCGGCGGCGACGAGCCGCTGACCGACGAGGAGCAGGGCGATGGCGATGGCCAGGAGCAGCGCGATCTCGATGCCCGTGCGAGCCAGCGAACCGGAGCCGATGCCGCCGATCCCGCCCCCGCCGCGGCTGAGCGTGGTGCCGCCGCCGC
>JACDCH010000542.1 GCA_013694495.1 Acidimicrobiia bacterium
GCCGTGGGGAACGCGACGGTGGCCGGGCCGGCGTAGTCGATGCGCACCCGGTCGCCCCGCACCACCACCGGCGCCGCCCCGGCGCGGGCCCGCAGCTCCGCCCCGCCGTCGGTGCGCAGGACGTACAGCGAGTCGTGGCCGTAGTACTCCGTGCGCTCGACGGTGGCCGTGCCGGCGGCGTCGGCGACGAGCCGCACCGACTCGGGCCGCACGAGCACCCGCACCGGCCCCTGGGCTGGCTGGGCGAGGGCGATGCGACCCAGCGACGTGCCTGCTTCGTCGCCGCTGGCCGTGCCGTCCACGAGGTTGGCGTCGCCCACGAACGTCGCCACCCACGGCGTCGCCGGCCGCGCGTAGACGTCGGCCGGTGGCGCGGCCTGCACGATGCGGCCCGCGCGCATCACCGCTACCTCGTCGCCCAGCACGAACGCCTCGTCCTGGTCGTGGGTGACGAACACGCTCGTGATCCCCAGGTCGGTGAGCAGGGCGTGCACCTCGGCCCGCACGGCCACCCGCAAGGTCGTATCGAGGTTCGAGAAGGGCTCGTCGAGCAGGAGCACGGCGGGGCGGGGGGCGAGCGCCCGGGCCAGCGCCACCCGCTGCTGCTGCCCGCCCGACAGCGTCCCGGGCAGGCGGTCGCCGAGGCCGAGGAGCCCGACCATGTCGAGGGCGGCGTCGATGCGGGCCTGGCGATCAGGCTCCCGCCGGCCGATGCCGTACCCGACGTTGCGCTCGACGGTCATGTGGGGGAACAGGGCCCAGTCCTGGAACACCATGCCGACCCGGCGCTTCTCGGGCGGGACCCACGTGCCGGCGCCGCACACCAGGCGCTCGCCGATGCGGACCTCGCCCGCGTCGGGCCGCTCCAGGCCGGCCACGATCCGCAGCAACGTGGTCTTCCCGCACCCCGACGGGCCGAGCAGGGCCACGACCGATCCCGGGTCGACGTCGAGGTCGACGGACTGCAGCACTTCGACCGCGCCGAACCGCTTGTCGATCCCCGCGGCGACGACCCCGGTGGCACCCATGGCCCGAGCGAGCCTAGGGACGGCGCGACGGCCGGCCGCAGCCGGCCGTCAGGCCTCGGTCGTCAGGCCTCGGCCGCTGCCGCGGCGGCGCGGCCGGCGGTGCGGGGGGTGACCTTCCAGTCCGCCTGGCCCGAGAGCTCGCGAACGTGGGAGAGCCGGGCGCACGCCGTGCGCAGGTGCGAGAAGCAGATGGCGCTGGCCACCACGTACGGGGCGAAGATCCACAGCCGCCGCGACCCGGGCAGGGCGTGGCGGAAGGCCACCGCCGCCTGGGTGAGGAAGGAGATCATGCCGAACGTGACGAGGTAGCCGATGAACGGCGAGCGCTCGGCCGGCAGCGTGGCCGCGTACTGGCCGAACAGGCCGATGTTCTCCCGCACCGAGCTGGCGTTGGACGGGAACAGGAAGTGCTGGATGCTCACCGGGATGGTGAGCGCCCCGATCCAGGGCATGACCGCAGCCGTGCCGAACAGCCAGGCCGAGCCGATGCGGGACCGGACCCCGATGGACTCGTCGGCCACGAGGGCGCCGAGGTGGCGGCGGGCCACCTGGAACCAGCCCTGCGACCAGCGCAGCCGCTGGTGGCACAGGGCCCGCAGCGACGGCGGGGCGAGCTCGCCGGACACGATCCCTGGGTCGGTGATGATGCGGCCGCCGCTGCGGAGCAGGCGCACGGAGGCGTCGATGTCCTCGGTGAGGGCGGTGGGGTCGAGCCGCATGGCCCGCAGGGACTCGGCCCGCCAGTAGCCGTTGCTGCCGCCGAAGATGCCGAAGCCCTGGAGGCGGGTGCGCCCTGGGTGGCTGACGGTGTAGATCTGCTCGAACTCGGCGGTGACGATGATGTCGAGGAACGACCGGCGGGTCTTGCCGCTGGCCATGCGCACGGCGCAGCGGCCCTGCACCACGTCGGCGACATCGGCGGCCATCCACCGCCAGGCCCGCTGGTACGAGCCGGCCTGCGGGTGGTGGTCGGCGTCGAACACGCCGATGATCTCGCCGGTGGCCACGGCGAGGGCGGCGTTGACGTTCTCGGCCTTCGACGTGCTGTGCTCCACCTGGAGGACCACCAGGCGGGGCTCGCGCTGCGCGAGCTCGAGGAGGTCGAACTCCACGTCGAGCGGCGTGGGCGTGTTGTACGCCACGATGACCTGGAGGTCGGGGGGCCCGGCCTGCAGGTGGTGCTCGATGGTCTCGACGATGAGGTCGGCCTCGTTGGGTAGGTAGGCGGCGATGATGGCGGTCGTCGACGGCAGCGGGACCTCGGGGTGCGGCGGCGGCTTCGGCATGCGGAGGGCGGCCAGCGCCTCGATGAACCCGACCGCAGCGGCGAGGAACAGCACCGCCACGACGATGAGCTCGAGGCCCTCGCGGGCGCGGTTCGAGACGGCGTCGAGGCCGACGACGAACAGCAGCAGCGCACCGATGATCGTCACTTCGTTGACGATCAGCTCTCGGGCGATGGACGGACGCCGCGCGGACGCACGGCTGGAGGACTCGTCTTCGAGTGGTGGAATTGGCATGAGCCGGAGGGGGTGAGCGGGCGCCGGGGGGGCGCCAGTCGTACAACCTAGGGGTCGAGTCGGGCGGAGCGGAAGTTTCTCAGGGGTGGGTACGCCGGGGCGTGCCCGTGGGTTCCCACGATCAGCAATAAGGAGTCGCGAGGCTGACCAGGAAATCCCCGGCCGGATCGGTCCACTGGTGCTGGACCACCAGACCGGCCTCCCAGAGCTCGTCGCGGATGCCCTCCGCGGTGAACTTGGCGCTGATCTCCGTGCGCAGCCACTCCCCCGCCTCGAAGCGGACCTCGAGGTCGTCGAGGGCCGGCACCCGCACCCGCTGCGGGCTGCGGGCCACCAGCCGCATCTCGATCCAGGAGGCGTCGGGGTCCCAGTGGGCGACGTGGTCGAAGGCCTCGGGGTCGAAGTCGGCGCCCAGCTCCCGGTTGAGCACCCGGAGGGCGTTGCGGTCGAAGGCGGCGGTGACGCCGGCCCGGTCGTCGTAGGCGGCCACCAGCCGGGCGGGGTCCTTGACCAGGTCGGTACCGAGGAGGAACGCGTCGTTGTGCTCGAGCATGGCGTCGACGTCGAACAGGAAGCGGACCCGCTGGTCCGGGTCGAAATTCCCGATGGTGCCGCCGAGGAAGGCCACCAACCGGCGCCCCCGCCGGGGGATGGCGTCGAGGTGCCGGGTGAAGTCGCCCACGACGGCGTGCACGGCGAGGCCGGGTCGCTCGGCCGCGATGGCCTCGGCCGCCGACCGCAGCACGGCCTCGGAGACGTCGAACGGTACGAAGGAGCGCAGCGTGCCGGCGGCCGCCAACCCGTCGAGCAGCAGGCGCGTCTTCTCGGAGGTGCCCGAGCCCAGCTCGACGAGGGTCTCGGCGCCGGAGAGGGCGGCGATCTCGGCCGCGTTCGCTTCGAGGATCGACCGCTCGGCCCGCGTCGGGTAGTACTCGTCGAGCCGGGTGATCTCGTCGAACAGCAGCGAGCCGGCGTCGTCGTAGAACCAGACCGGCGGCGTCCAGGCGGGCCGGGCGGACAGGCCCCGCCGGGTTTCCTCGGCCAGGTGCGACGACCAGTCGGCCGGGTCGAGCACGACATCGACGGTGACCGGCACGATCGCCGTGCCCTGCGACGACCGGGACCGCCCGGAGCGGAAGGGGTCGTCGTCGCAGGCCAGGCGGACACCGGCGAAGGCCCAGCGGGCCCCGGGCGGGAAGAAGTTGCGGTACGTCGTGCGGGTGTGGCCCGACGGGGTGGCGCAGCCGCCGCCCCGGAGGACGTGCTGGTTCACCATGAACTTGCCGTTGTACTCACCGACCGCGCCGGCGGCGGGGTGGAAGCCGGGGTAGGCGCCGTAGGGGCTCGACGTCCACTCCCACACGTCGCCGAACAGCTGGCGGGGCGGGAGGCCGGGGCGGTGGCGCCCGGCGGGCCGGGGGTGGGGCGCGCCGCCGCCGTGGTCGTCGAGGAAGTTGCCCACCAGGCCCTCGGCGCCGAGGGGGTGGGCGACGGCCTCCCACTCGACCTCCGACGGGAGGCGGTGGCCCGCCCACCGTGCGTAGGCGTCGGCCTCGTAGTAGCTGACGTGGACCACGGGCTCGGCGGGATCGACCGGCCGGCGCCCAGCGAGGGTGAAGATCGTCCAGCCGACGCCGTGGGGGTCACCGGGGCGGCGGGCGGGAGCGTCACCGCCGGGCTCCCAGTAGAGCGGCGCCTCCCAGCCCTCGGCCTGCACCGTCCCCCAGCCGTCGGCCAGCCACAGGTCGGCGCGGCGGTACCCGTCGTCGGCCATGAAGGCGAGCCACTCGCCGGCGGTCACGAGGCGGTCGGCCAGGCCGAAGGGCCGCACCAGCGCCTCGTGGCGGGGACCCTCGTTGTCGAAGGCGAAGCCCCGGCCGTCGTGGCCGATCTCCAGCACGCCACCCTCGTGGCCGACCCACCCCCACGCCGGGTCGGCTCGCTCGGCGGGGCGGTGCTCGGCCTCGACGTAGGCGGGGCGCAGCGGGTTCTGGAACAACAGGTGCTTCGCGTCCATGAGCAGGAGCTCCTGGTGCTGCTCCTCGTGGTTGCGGCCCAGCTCGAGCAACCCGAGGCGCTCCGGCGACAGTGAGCCGGCCTCCAGGGCGGCGACCACCCGCTCGTCGACCGCCTCGCGGTAGGCCCGCACCTCGTCGCAGCTGGGCCGGGTCAGCAGGCCCCGGTGCGGGCGGGGGTGCCGGGGCCCGACGGCCTCGTAGTAGCTGTTCCAGAGGTAGCGGTAGGCCGGGTCGAAGGGCTCGCCGTCGAGCACGAACTCCTCGAGGAACCACGTGGTGTGGGCCCGGTGCCACTTCGTGGGCGAGCAGTCGGGCATCGACTGCACGACCTGGTCCTCGGGCGAGAGTGGGGCGGCCAGCGCCTCGGTCCGGTCGCGCACGAGCTGGAACGACGCCGACGCTGTCCCCATGCGGAGTTGTGTATCCCGGACCGCCTGACATCACACGTCAGGGTTGATCGCGCCGGTCCTCAGACTCAGGACTTGCGGAGGAACAACGGGGTCATGCCGGCGCGCCTGTCGACCGCCGGAGGCGCTGGGGGCCTGGGGGCGGAGCCCCCAGGGATCGGCCGCAGGGCGACGAAGTCGGCCGAGGACCGCAAGAGTCCGAGCGGAGCGAGGGCACAACAACTCGCCGGAACGGAGCGAAGCGAGTGACGGCGAAGAGGGAATCAGCGGAGCGGCTCGGGCAGCGGCTCGGCGTGGACGATGCAGAGGCGCTTGGTGGAGCGGGTGAGGGCGACGTAGAGGGCCCGCATCCCCTGGGCCTCCTCGGCCACGATCCCGGCCGGCTCGACCACCACCGACGCGTCGACCTCGAGGCCCTTGACCATGCCCACCGGCACCAGCGTGACCTGGAGGTCGAGCCCCGAGCGGGGCGCCACGCCGAACTCCAGGCCCGAGGCCTCGAGCCCGGCGGCGAGGGGCTCGACGTACGACGACGGGCAGATCACGGCGACGTTGCCCAGGCCGCTCGCGTCGCGCTCGTCGCGGGTGGCGGCCGCCACGGCGGCGGCCAGCGTGGTCGGCGACGCCGCCCGCACGAAGCGGGGC
>JACDCH010000552.1 GCA_013694495.1 Acidimicrobiia bacterium
TCGCCCGGATGGACGAGGACCTGCCGCCAACAGCCCGCTTGTTCCTCGACCACCTGACAGCCGTCGAAGGCGGGCCGAACCGATTTCACCCTGGCGACCAGTCCGGTGACCACGGTTCACGCTGACCGTGGACGCGTCCGCGCGTTCGGATCGTCGTCGCCGGGGCGCCTCGCCGTCGGACGCAGCCGGACCGGGGCAACCCTTTGGTGTAGTGCCGATGCGAGCGCCGAAAGCGCGGCGTTCGTGCAGCGTTGCTTCTCCGTGGTTCAACCGGGGTTGCTTCGGCGTCGAACAACACCAGGTGATCGCGACGTTGACGAAGTGCTCGGACGAACTGGACCAGGTCCTCGGCGACGGGGCCGTGCGCTCCGTGTACCAGCCGATCGTGGAGCTGGCCACCGGCGACACCGTCGCCTTCGAGGCGCTGGCGCGCGGTCCCGTGGGCAGCGGACTCGAGCGACCGGTCCTGCTCTTCGCCGCGGCTCGCTCCGCCGGCCGGCTCGACGAGCTCGACTGGGCCTGCCGCGCCGCTGCGCTGCGCGGGGCGATGGATGCCGGCCTCGATCGCGCCGTCAGCCTCTTCGTGAACGTCGAGCCCGAGGCGCTGCGCTCTACCCCGTCGACCGACATGCTCGCGCTGCTGCGCGAGGCCGGGTCGTGCTTGAACGTGATGGTCGAGGTCACCGAGCGGGCGCTCGTGACCGCACCGGCGGAGCTCCTGCGCGCCCTCTCGTTCGTGCGTGCGCTCGGCTGGGGCGTCGCCCTCGACGACGTCGGGGCCGAGGTGGCGTCCCTGGCGCTGATGCCCTTCGTCCGGCCCGATGTCATCAAGCTGGATCTCCGGCTCATCCAGGACCAGCCCGACCGGGAGATCGCCGCCATCGTGAGCGCGGTCGACGCCCAGGCCGAACGAAGCGGCGCCCAGGTCCTCGCCGAGGGCATCGAGACCGCCCAGCACCGCGACATCGCGCTGGCCATGGGGGCGACCCTCGGGCAGGGCTGGCCCTTCGCTCGTCCCGCTCCGCTGGCCGACCACGCGCCTGGCGTGCCCGACCGCCTGCTCCCCCAGCCCGTCCCCAGCGCGCCGCCGCTGTCGCCGATGGTCGCCGCGTCGGCGGGCCGTCCCGCCGGCGCTCCACGAAGCCCCTCTTGCTGGAGATGAGCCGCCACCTCGAGCGCCAGGCACTCGCCCTCGAGAGCTCGGCGGTCGTGCTCGCCGCGTTTCAGACGACCGAACGCTTCACCCCTGCGACCATCCGCCGCTACGAGCAGCTCGCCAGTCAGTCGTCGTTCGTCGCGGCGATAGGCGTGGGGATGAGCGAGACGCCGGCGAGCGGCGTCCGTGGCGGGAGCCTCGTCGAGGACGACCCGCTGGTCGACGAGTGGGCGATCGCCGTCGTCGGCCGCACTTCGCCGCCGCCCTGGCCGCCACCGATCTCGGTGACACCGGCCACGACGCATTCCGGCGGTTCGAGTACGTGCTCACCTACGACCGCGCCCTCGTCCTGTCGATCGCGCAGTCGCTCATGGCGCGCGTCCTCCCGAGCTGAACCTTCACGCGAACACTGAACACCGGCGCTTCGGACCAGACACTCCGGGACCCAACAACACGCGACACCTGCGCCGACCGGCGCGTCGCCGCACGAGGACCTCCTCGAGCCCGACCGTGCGCGCCGCCTCGGCGAGCGTGCAGGTCGGCCCCGCTCCCGGTCCCTCGATCAGCTGGAGGAACCGGCCGATGAAGCTCACCAACTTCGCCCGGCCGAGCGAGAGGTCACGGCTCGACGTCGTGCTGCATCTCTCCCGTCGTTCCTCCACCCGAGCCGTGGTCCATCCCCGGCATCCCGAGTCCCAGGTACGCGACGAAGAGGACGACCAAGATCGCGAAGGCCACGACGGCGGCTCGCCCCGACCGCGAGCGAGATTCGAGTGCGTCTCCGACGAGATCGATCATCTCGAGAACTCTAGATCGACCCTACGACGCACTGTCGTAGCACTCGCCGCCGAAGACCGCAGCCGGACCGATTCGCTTCGGCTTACGTCGGACAGAACCCCAAGATCCCGAGGACCCCGTGGTGGGTGTACGTGCTCCACACGGCCACCACGGCGACGGCGAACCCACCAAGTCCCATCAGCGGGGCGAGCGTGATGAACCTCGTGCGCCGCGACGGCACCGGCGGGTCCTCCTCGAGCGCAGCGAGCCGGTCCAGCACGGTGCACCCACCAGTGAAGGCCAAGGCTGGGCCGAGCATCCGCTCAGCGGTCTTGACCAAGGCGCTACAAACCACCCGCCGCTCGGGCATCGACGGAGCGGCTTCCTCGTCCGCCCACCGCTCGACAGCCAGACGCAGACACATGGCGCTCCGAAGGACCGGAGCGCACCACCCGAAGCACGACTCGAGCGAAGCAGCCGCGCCGATGAACCGCTCGTGGTGATTTCGGAGGTGGCTCCGCTCATGGGCGATGACAGCGCGGAGCTCGCTCGGGTCCAGGGCGGTGCGCAACCCTTCGGAGACGACGATCTGGCCGGCACCTCGCGGTACGGCGTAGGCCAGCGGCTCGTCGACGGGAAGCGTGACGATGTCCACCCCGTCCTCCAACCGATGATCACCGATCCAAGGCTCCACGTGGGTGCGGTCGAAGGCGCCCCGCTGAGCGCGTGCAGCGCGTCGGTGATTCACGGACAACCAGCAGAACGAGGCGGCACTGGCCCACCCCACGAGCGGACCGCCGGGCGCGACGGGTCCGAACATCCGGTGACACGCTGCCGCGGCGTCCTCGACGCCGGCGGCGCGCAGCACGGTCGGGGCGGCGCCGAGTAGCAGGCCGAGACGAACCGTGAGGTGCCCGAAGCGAATCGCCCCATCTGCAGCTCGTGCCCATTCCGCCGGGTCCAGCCGCCGCGAGGGAAGCCGGCGCGCCCCGGGCAGCGCGAGGAGCACCAGTCCGGTGACCACGAGGAGGGTGCTCACGGCGAGCCCTTCGCTCGTGAGCGAAGCGCTCGGCGAAGTTCGTCACGCTCGGCGACGCCGAGGTTGTCGACGAAGCGGCTCAGCGCGAGCGCAGGGTCGCCCGCTGCGGCCAGGAGATCCCCCATACGGGCCGCGGCGCGTTCGGCTCGACTCTGGACCGGTCGATACGCATACGCGCGACCGGACTTCTCGCGGTGGAGGAGTCCCTTCTCCCACAGCCTGACGAGGACGGTCATGACGGTCGTATACGCCACCTCGTGAGTCGGGACCAGTCGCGAGTGGGCGTCACCCGGCGTCACGGGCTCGTCGGACTCCCACAGGAGATCGAGCACCCTGCGTTCGAGCTCCCCGCTCGCGAGCTTCTTGGCCGCCACTGGGCTCGGATCGTACTTGCGTGCCCGGCCGCGCCAACTCCACACGCAGTGCCTACTACAGGGTGTCGGAGGCAGGTTAGGTTGGGTGGGCCAGTCGTAGTCCACGAGGAGACCCGTGATGCGTGTTCGTGCCCTTGTTGTTGCCTTCGGCCTCGCTGCGGTGCTGGGCGGCGCCTGCTCGTCCGACGACAGCACCGTGACCAGCCCCGCCGACGCCGAGATCGCGGACGCGCCGCACAACGATGCGGACATCGCCTTTGCCCAAGGGATGATCCCGCACCACCAGCAGGCTGTCGAGATGGCTCAGCTGGCGACCGATCGAGGGGAGGACGAGCGGGTGCTCGACCTCGCCGCTCGGATCGAGGCTGCGCAGGCGCCGGAGATCGAGGAGATGTCGGGTTGGCTCGAGGCGTGGGGCGAAGACGTGCCCAGCGGTGGCGCTCATGGGGGAGAACACGGCGGCGGGGACACGGGCTCAGGGATGATGACCACTGAGGAGATGGCGTCCCTCGAGTCGGCGGCGGGCGCGGACTTCGACCGGATGTTCCTCGAGATGATGATCGGGCACCACGACGGCGCGATCGAGATGGCCGACACCCAGGCCGTCGAAGGCGAGTTTCCCGACGCGGTCGAGCTCGCTCAGAGGATCATGACGACCCAGCAGTCCGAGATCGAGGAGATGCAAGCGGTCCTCGCAGACCTCGCCTGACGGCAACTCCGAGCGGGTCGACGCCACCGTGACCGATGCCCACCTCGATCCCTGGAGCTACGACCAAGCACGCGGCGCGACCTGGTCTCGTTCCCATCACGACCGGGCTCGCGGTCCTGGTCCTCAGAGACCGGTCGAGCCCAGCAGCGAGGGCGTGAGGGTCAGCCGCTCAGCGCGGCCCGCCACTGCTCGGCGACGGCTTCGTCGTAGGGCTGGGTGAACCCGCAGGACCATGCGAAGCCCCCGTCACCAGCCACGAGTAGACGGGTACCAGGCTCGAGGCCGATCGTGGGCCCGGCCGAGGTGAGTCCGCCGAGGCCCTCGGCTCCGCTCAGGCTCACCTCAGGGATCTGGTCGCCTCGGAACCACTCGTTCACCGCAAACGTCACTTGGTCACCGTTGACGACTTGCACGGTGCCATCGAAGACGATGTCCCGGTTCGCCAGCGTCTGCAGGTCGTAGAGCTCGACGCAGCTCCCGCTCGCACCGCCTGGGGTGATGGCTCCCCCGGGCGAGATCGGGCTCCCGGCCACGTCCTCGGAGGACGGGGTCGACTGGTCGGCATCATCGGACCCGACGAGTGCATAGGCGGTGCCACCGACAGCGACGAGCGCCGCGGCCGCGATCGCCCACACGAGACGGGTACTCCGTCGGGGCGAGCCTGCCTGCTGGTGCGTTCCGTCGGTGGTTGCGCTGGTGGTCTCAGCCATGGTGATCCTCTCGAACAGGGCTTTCGCCGCTGGGTCGTTGGCAGAAGGAAGCGATGCCAGGTCGACGGGGTCGACCCTGCGGAGCGCATGGAGTTCGTCGTCGGGTTCAGGCATCGGTGACCTTCCGCTCGTGTCCTGTCCGGCACGCAGGTGTTCCTGTCAGCTCGGCCCGAAGTCGCGCCCGCGCTCGGCTGAGGCGGAGGGCGGCGGCGTTCGGGCTGCACCCGAGCACGACGGCGATGGCGATCGCCTGCAGGCCCTCCCAGGCGGCGAGTCGGAGAACCTCCCGGTCGTCATCCCGCAGACGTTCAAGCGCTGCCAGCACCGCCGAATCGGTGGGCGCGGAGCCGGGAGGCTCGAGGCGCTCACCGCGGACGCGTTCGACGAGCCGGACGCGCCGGCGAGCAGTGCGGACGTGGTTGAGGAGGACCCGGTGGGCCACGCCGTACAACCAGGGCAGTTCCGCATCGGTAGGGATGTCGTCGAGGCGCCGCCACGCCACAGTCAGAACCTCGGCGACGATGTCATCGGCATCGGCCACCGGCGCGCGACGGCGCGCGAACGCGTGCAGCGACGAGTAGCAGGACTTGAAGAGCCTGCCGAATCGAGCCTCACGACTGTCCACGACGCTGCTCCGACGACGCGCGGCTGGCGCCGGTTCCCGCTTGCCCAGATCCAACTCGGAGCCGACCCGGAGCCGGCCGACGTCGCCTGCCGAGCCGGCTACGACGCGGTGTCGTCGCTCGACCTCACACGGCAGCGACGTCTGCGCTGCGGAGCCGTCGGTCGACCCGGTCGCCCCCGACGGACCGTGGGCAACTCGGGCCGGCTAGCTCCTACAACCTGTCGTAGGTAACCTGAGTCCACCTCGAAGCTTCAGGCGCGTCGGGTCGCCATGGAAAGGCGCAGCGTGCTCTCCCTCCTGGAATTCACCCCGCTCGTGATGATCGGCATCGGCCCGCTGCAAGTGTCACCGCACGGCATCGCCACCGCCGTCGGCTTCATCGCCGGGGCGCGACTGCTGTTACCGGCCACGCGACGTCAAGGCGTGCCCGACGAGATCGTGTACCGGATGCTCTACCGCTCCGCCTTCGGCGCCCTGGTCGGCGCCCGGGTGGCCTATGCGGTCAACCATTGGAGCGACTACGCCGACGCGCCGTTGACGGTGTTCGCGATCTGGGAGGGCGGGATCTCGCTCTTCGGCGGCATCGCCGGCGGCGTCGTCGCGGCCGTGCCGGTCATGCGGGCCGAGCGACTGTGTTTCTGGCCGCTCATGGACGCCGCCGCCCCCGGACTCGCGCTCGGGATCGCCATCGGCCGCGTCGGCGACCTGATGGTCGGCGACCACCTCGGCCGAACCACCGACTTCGCACTGGGGTTCCGGTGCACCGGAGCCGGCACGGCGTCCCGCTGCGCCGCGCCTATCGGCCAAGGCGTCCACATGCCGGCCCTGTACGACATGGTCAGCGCCTCGACACTTCTCGCCGCTCTCCTCCTGCTCCGGCGACGGAGCCGTCGGGACGGGTTCCTCATCCTGGCCTTTGCCGCCTGGTACGGCACGGGCCGCTTCATCGAGGACTTCTTCCGCATCGACGACCCCGTCGCCTTCGGGCTCAGCGGCAGCCAGTTGACGGCCCTCACCCTCGTGGTGGCCGCCGCTGGCTGGCTCGTGGTCAGGCGGGTGGGTCCGCAAGCCGAGATGCACCAGGAGGGGGTTGCCCCCGGCGCGCCCATCGATCGCTAGGGCGATGTGAGCCGCCAGAGGGCGCCATAGTGGACGGCGTGGACGGCGTGGACGACGGCAAGCGCAGCGAGGAGGTAGTTCCAGCGCTGCAGCCGCTTCCAGCGCTTCGCCTTGAGCTTGTGGCGCGCGGTGTCGCTCGAGACCGCCGCCAGGCCGACGGCGGTGACGATGTCCCGGATCGCCGAGGACACCGGCATCGGGCGCGCCACCCTCTACAAGTACTTCCCGGACGTCGAAATCGATCCTGCTCGCCTGGCACGACCGCCAGATCACCGACCACCTACAGCGATGCCGAAGCCGGCGACCGCACCGCCGACGCCCAAGCGCGACTCGAAGCCGTCCTCGAGACCTACGCCTCCATCGTCCACGAGGCCCACGGCCAAACCAATACGAGCTCGCCGCGCTCCTGCACCGCGGCGAACGCATCGCCCGCGCCGAACTCGAGCTGCATGACATGGTCCGCGACCTGATCTCCGCGGCCGCCGACGCCGGCGCGGTGCGCAAGGACGTCCCTGCTGACGAGCTGGCCGGCTACTGCCTGAACGCGCTAGGCGCCGCCGGTCAGGCGGCGTCGAAGGCCGCGGTCCGTCGCCTCATCGCCATCACCGTCGCCGGCCTGCGCCGCCCCGACTGACTAGCCACCGAGGTAGCGGCAGTTGTTCGTGTCGCCGACGACGTACCCGCCGTGCATCGCCGGGCCGCCTGAGTCGCGATGCAGCTGCCGCCGCCGGCACGGGGATCGTTCTCGTTGCCGTTGAGCTGGACGATCTGGTCGGTGAGCTTCTGGCGTGCCCACTGGGTGGACGGCGGTCCGCTCCGATCGCGTAGTTCCCCTTCGGGCGACGCAGAGCCGACGACGGACGGGCACGGTGACTGCACCGATCAGCAGCGGGGACGCGCTGTCAGCCGGTGCCCGCGGCTGAACCTCTCGAGTGAACGACTCGAGCATCTGCGTCACGAGGGCGGCCGCCTCGTCTCGCGCCAGCTGCTGGTCGTCGGCGTCGGCGACGTAGAGGCACGCTTCGCGCAACGCACCGATGAGCATGAGGGCGAGCGGCCGGAGGGAGGGCACCAGCTTCGACGTCAACGGCGACGGGCGCAGCGGCCGGCCCGCCACCGACATCAGCAGATTCGACTGACGCCCAGCCGACATGGTGGCGGGCGCGGAACGAACGGCACGAGCCGGAGGCGTGAAAGGCGGTTGCAACTACCGTCGCGCCATGAGCACGAAGCTGCACGCGCTGCGTCGCCTCTTCGTCGCGCTCGCGACCGCGGGGGCCGTCCTGGCGACGGCGATGACGGCCACCGCACCCGCCGCCGCCGGTCCGCAGGATCCGCTGGCCTTCCCTGGCGCGGAGGGTTTCGGCGCTGTCGCCACCGGCGGGCGCGGGGGCGACGTCTACATCGTCACCACCCTGGAGCCCTACGGCGAGGGGTCGCTCGGCGACGCGTTGCAGCCCGAGGAGTGCGGTCCCCGCATCGTCTTGTTCGAGGTCAGCGGGATCATCGAAGCCGAATTTGACCTGAGCTGCGGCGACATCACGATCGCTGGTCAGACGGCCCCGGGCGCCGGCATCACGATCCGTGGTCGCATCTCCGGCGACATCGCGGAGGACGGCGGGAACGTGATCCTCCGCCACCTCCGCCTCCGGCCGAACCCACCGGAGGCGGGCAAGGAGAACTTCCACGACGCTCTCCAGCTGTCCAACCACCCGGTGGCGATCATCGACCACGTGTCTGCATCGTGGGCGACCGACGAGGTCATGGACTTCTTCGAGGGGACCCACGACATAACGATCCAGTGGTCGACCCTCGAGGAGCCCCGCGACGGCGGCCACCCGGACGGCGGGCATCACAACTACGGGCTGATCGTCGGCCCCGACGTGACCGGCGTGTCGATCCTCCACAACCTGTTCACCCACGAGCGGGCCCGGAACCAGGCGGTGGCGAGCGGCCCGGCGGAGATCGTCAACAACGTCACGTACGACGTGCAGGACAGCTTCGTCCACCACAACCCGGCTGACGGCGAGTTCCACATCACCATCAACGTGTTCCGCCGGGGCCCGTCGGGCGAAGGTTTCGTGCCCTACAACCTCGACGACGAGGACGAGGACGGCGGGGTCGAGTACTTCATGTCACAGAACCTCGTCGACGACCCAGTCGAGGGTTTCGAGGGTGTCACCGACCGACCCTGGGACGTCGACTACGAGGGCTTCGCCGAGATCGGAGACGACGAGGAGTTCGCGATCGACGCGCCGAGCGAGTTCGACCGGCCGACCATCACGGAGCTGCCGGTCGACCAGGTCCTCGACGCCGTGCTGGCCGAGGTAGGGGCCTGGCCCCGCGACACCATCACCGCCCGCAACGTGCAGGAGGTCCGCGACCGCAGCGGCACGTGGGGGGCACGGGAGGACGGCATCGACCTTTTCGCCGGGCTCGAGCCGACCGACCCGCCGGCCGACGAGGACCGCGATGGCATGGCCGACGGCTGGGAGCGCGACCACGGTCTGGACCCGGCCGACGGCGAGGATCACCGAACGGTGCAGGCGTCCGGCTACACCGCCATCGAGGAGTACGTCAACGAGCTGTCCGACAACCTCGTCGCCGCGGCCTTCAGCGCTCCCCCGGCCGAGGACGTGCCCGCAACCGACGAGGCCGCGGCGGAGGCCGATGGCGGCGACCCGGAGGAGGCGGAGGAGGAAGAGCCCGAGGAGCCGACCGACGAGCCCGCCGAGCCGGCGGACGGCGACGAGGTGGCTGCCGTCCCGACGGTGGGAACCGGCGGCGACGGCGACGGCGGGGCGAAGACGCTGGCGATCATCGCCCTGCTCATCGCCATCGTGGCGCTCGGCCTCGGCGCGTACTCGGTCGCCAACATCAGGAGGAGCCAAGCGTGAGGCGGGCCGCGGTCGCCGCCGCCCTCCTGCTCGTCTCCGCTTCGTGCGGCGGGAACCAGGACGCCGCAGGCACCGACGAGACCGTCGCGACGACCGCGGCCACCACGACGACCGAGGCTTCGGATCCCAGCGACGAGACGACCACGACGACGAGCGGCGACGATGGGGGAGAGGACGGCGAGCTGCCCCTGCCCCCCGAGCTCGACTCGTTCCCGGAACAGTCGATCGGAACGGTGGTCTGGCGAGTCAGCGACCGCCAGGAGCAGGAGGGCACCCGGCACGTCTTCCGGGCCGTGCTGGCCAGCGAGTTCGTGACCGAGGACGTCACCGCCGCGCTCGACGAGCTCGACCCGACGCCGGCCGAGTCGGACTCGTCGATCACGATCTCGCGGGACGGGCAGACGCTGATGGTCATCACCAACCGGTTCGGATGCGACGACGTGTCGTGCCTGGCCGTGCTGCCGAGTGACCTGTCCGACGCCGATGTCGTCGACGCGACGCAGGATGGCTCGCCGATCACGATCGACGGCCCCTCGGCGGTGGCCGACGGCGGGGAGCTGGTCGTCGTCCCGCTCGGCACCGGCCCGCACGAGCTCGACCTCTTCACCATCGCCCGCGACGGCGACGGCTGGGGGGAGCCCCAGCTGATCACCGCTGAGTCCGAGGAGGAGTACAACGACGCCCCCCGGTTCACGCCCGCCGGCGGAGCGGTGCTGTTCGACTGCGGGTCGACGCCGTACAGCCAGGGCGACACGGGGATCTGCGAGGTCTCGCTCGACGGGGGCCCGGTCGAGGTGCTCGTCCCCGCCCCGGCCGAGGACCGCTCGGCGAAGACCGGGGCCTACGAGGCCGACGCCTCGCTCGTCTTCGAGTCGGCGGCGGAGGACTACGACGAGGTGCTCTGGCGAATGGATACGGCCACCGGTGAGATCGTGCGGGTGGAGCCGGCGTTCGCCAACGACAACTCCCCGTGCGTGCTGCCGAGCGGCTGGATCGCCAGCCTGTGGCTCCGGCGGCCCGGGAACGACGAGGGCTACCACGAGCTCCGCCTCCTCGCTCCCGGCAACGAGGGCTACGTGATCATCAACCCCGGTATCGACGTCGAAGACGTCAGCGTCGGCTGCGGCGCCTGAGCTCAGGGCCGGCTGGCCTGCCAGGCCTCCTTGGCGGAGGCGAACTGGCGGCGGGCGTCCTCGATGTCGCCGGGCCGTTCCTCTCGCCTTGGAGCAGATCCTCGAGACCTTGGCCTCGTGTTCGACGTGGGACCGGGCCGACCCCTGACCTCTGGGGTCACCAGCCGAAGGCGAAGCGGCCTGCCTTGGCCTGCGCTCCGTCGATCGTCAGCGGGCGACGGGGTTGATCCAGGTGATCTCGTCGAAGCGGGCGAAGTCGCTGTCGGCACTCACGATCTCCAGCCCGTGCTCGATGCACAGCGCGGCCAAGACGGCGTCGGACACGAGGTTGGCGCGCAGGTCGAGCTCGACGAGGAGGCGACCGAGGATCTCTCGGTGGCCGGGACCTGGTTCGGGGACCCACACCGGCGCGGCGTCGAGCCAGGCCGTGGCGATGGCCCACGCCGCCTCGGGCCCGAGGGGGTCGGCCATCGCCCGGGGATGGGTCACGAGCCGCAGGAACGCACTGATCGACAGCCACGGCAGACCGACTCGTCGGTTGCCGTTGAGCGCCTCCTCCATCCAACCCCGCGCCCGTTCGTGGAACGGACCGCTCTCATCGACCGCGTAGAGCAGCACGTTGGCGTCGACGAGCATCAGCGGCGGTCGACGCCCTCGAGGACCTCCAGGACCTCGGCGACGTTGGACACGTCGATCTTGATGCCGACCGGGTGGGTGCGCTGCGTGAACCGATCCGACCGCTGGCGCGGCAGCAGACCACGGCGGATCAGCTCGTTGACGGCATCGGAGACACCCATGCCGCTCTCGCGGCGGAGCTGGTCGACGGCCCGCGCCGTATCCTCATCGAACTCCACCGTCGTACGCATGCAAGAGTATACCATGTCCGTGCGCAGTAGCTCACACGCACGTGCGCGGACCGCCCGGGGAGCGGTGCTCGCCGTCCCGTCACCGGGTCCCCCACACCGTCGCGGTCACCGTCGCCAAGCGAGCGAACTCGGCACTCGATCTGGTCGTGGGCGTCGTGAGTCCGGGCAGCACCGTGATTCCCGGAACCCGGCACCTCGTGTCGGTCCGGCCTGACCACCAAATCCCCGTAGTCCCCACCGTCGCCCCGGACTGCGCCGGGTGCCAGGGTGACCGCATGGACACGAACGAGGGCGAGGACGCGGTCGAGGTGCGGGTGCGCATGCGCGCTGGCACCGGACCGATGGAGGGATCGATCGAGTCCGCCGCCGATGGTGAGCGCCCGTTCGGCGGGTGGATGGAATTGATGGCCGCCCTCGACGGGCTGCGGTCCGGGACCGATCGCTAGAATTGCAAAAGGGACCTGGGGGCAGACCGGGATGCTGTATGACCGCGACCGGGAGCTGGCGCTCTTCGACGACGCCCTCGCGCGCGCGTCGCGAGGCGAGGGCGGACTCGTGCTGATCGAGGGTCCGCCCGGCGTGGGCAAGACGACGCTGCTGCGAGAGGCGGGGCGGGAGGCTCTGGCGGCCGGAGCCCAGGTGCTCAACGCCCGGGCCGGTGAGCTCGAGCGCGACCACTCCTACGGGCTCGTTCGCCAGCTGATGGAGCCGGCGCTGGCCAAGGCGAGCGAGGCCCAGCGCGAGGTCCTCCTCGGTGGCGCGGCCCGCTCGGCCGCCGCTCCCCTCGGCCTCGACGGCGGTGAGCCCGTCTTCGAGGTCACCACCGCCCTCAATGGGCTGTTCTGGCTGACGGCCAACCTGGCGACCGACCGCCCGCTCGTGTTGTTGGCCGACGACCTGCAGTGGGCCGACGCGCCGAGCATGCGCTATCTGCTGTTCCTCGTCCGCCGGCTCGACGGCCTGCCGCTGCTCGTCGTCGGCGGGACGCGCCCGGCGGGCGGCGGCGACGATGCGCACCTGCTGCGCGAGCTGGCGTGCGATCCGACGGTGATGGTGCTCGCGCCGGGGCTCCTCGGCGCCGCGTCGGTGGCGTCACTCGTGCGCGAGCGCTACGACGCGTACGCGGATCCGGCCTTCGTCGAGGAGTGCGCGCAGGCCAGCGGCGGCAACCCGTTCCTGCTCGGCGAGTTGCTGCAGGCCTGCACCCAGGAACAGGTGCCGGCGTCGGCCGAGGGGGCGCGTCGAATCCACGAGCTCGGGCCCCGCACCATCGCCCGGGCGGTGCTGCTGCGCATCGCCGCCCTCGGCGCCGATGCGCGCGCACTGGTTCGGGCCGTCGCCATTCTCGGCACCGACGTGCCGCTTCCCCGTGCCGCCCAGCTGGCCGGACTGTCGGCGGCCGCGGCCACGACCGCGGCCGATGCCCTTTCATCGGTGGCGGTGCTGGAGCAGCGCCGGCCCCTCGAGTTCCTGCACCCGGTGATCCGCTCGGCCGTCTACGGCGACCTGCCGGCCGGCGAC
>JACDCH010000555.1 GCA_013694495.1 Acidimicrobiia bacterium
GCGCCCGCCGCCGCGGAGGCAGGCGGCGACGACGGCCCCGCCGTGGCCGAGGGCGCACCGACCGGCGCCACGCCCGTCGAGCCCACCGCACCCACCGAACTCACCGAACCAGCGGGCGAGGCCCCCACGGCGGCTGACGCGCTCGAGGCCGCCCCCGACGTCGACGAGGTCAGCGACGGCGATCCCGTCTGACCCTTCCCGAACCGGCGGGAGCAGATCGGACATCTGGCCGACGGCTGCCGCCGGTAGGCGTCAGGTGTCGCGTGGGGCGAGGATGCTCGACCGCGTGGCTCGGCCGCGGAACTCGCCGGACTCGCAGTCCTCGTCCCAGCGGGCCCCGCACGAGAGGCAGGCGCAGGAGTCGATCCGCAGCGACGCGAGGAAGAGGCGATCGACCTCGTGCGAGTTGCAGAACGGGCAGGTGAAATGGCTGCCGTCAGCCCCCGAGGACATGCGGGCGCAACGGTACACCTCGTGACCGGCCCCTGACCGATGCCACTACGGTGCGCGCCATGTCCGACGTCACGAACCTGACCGACGCCGTCACCTACGAGGTGCGGGGCCACTACGCGATCATCACCATCGCCCGGCCCCAGGCCCGCAACGCCGTCAACAGCGCGGTCGCCAACGGCATCGAAGTGGGCATCGACCGGGTCGAGGAAGACGACGACCTCTGGGTCGGGATCATCACCGGCCTGCCCCCCGTGTTCTGCGCCGGCGCCGACCTCAAGGAGATCAACAGCGGCAACGCCGCCGGCCTGCAGACCGAGCGCGGCGGCTTCGCCGGCTTCGTCACCCGCGAGCGCACGAAGCCCGTCATCGCCGCCGTCGACGGCCCCGCCCTGGCCGGCGGCACGGAGATCACGCTGGCGTGCGACCTGATCGTCGCCTCGAAGTCGGCCACGTTCGGCATCCCCGAGGTGAAGCGTTCGCTCGTGGCCGCCGCCGGCGGCCTGTTTCGGCTCGGCCGCAAGATCCCGCTCAACCTGGCCATGGAGGCCGCTCTCACCGGCGACCCCATCTCGGCCGAGATGGCCCACCACCACGGCCTCGTCAACATCCTCTGCGACGACGGCGAGGCGCTCGACCAGGCCATGGTCCTCGCCGACCGCGTGTGCGCCAACGCCCCGATCGCGGTCCGGGCCAGCCGCCGCGTCGTGCTCGAGGGGACGAACGCCCCCGACGACGTCGGCTGGAAGCTGTCGGCCGAGGGGATGGGCCAGGCCATGCGCAGCGAGGACTTCTCCGAGGGCCTCACCGCCTTCATCGAGAAGCGCCCGCCCGCCTGGAAGGGCCGCTGAGGGAGAGCGGCCGGCCGGCTCCCCCGGCGGGTAGCAGCGACTGGCGCGCGCCGACGCGCCGGTCAACCGCCGGAGGCCCTGGGGTCTGGGGGCGGAGCCCCCAGGCATCGGCCGCAGGGCGACGAAGTCGGCCGAGGACCGGGATCAGGCCCGAGCGGAGCGAGGGTCCGTCGAACTCGAGCGAACGGAGTGAGGCGCAGCCGAACGAGTGAGCTCGAAAACTCACACGATCGTGGTGATGACGCCGTGGTCGTGGAGGAACTCGGCCAGGCCCTCCACGAGGCGCTGCTCGGCGACGTCGGCCAACGGGATCCACGCCACCTCGGCGGCGTCGTCGCCGGCGATGGCCTCCCGGTCCTCGAGGATCGTCACCCGGAAGTCGAGGATCACGTAGTGGTGGTCGGGGCCGATGCGCTCGGCCCACCCCACCAGCTCGCCGCAGACGCCCTCGAGGCCGGTCTCCTCGGCCAGCTCGCGCACCACCGCCTCGGCCAGCGTCTCGCCCGGCTCCACCCGCCCGCCCGGCACCGACCACTCCCCCGCCGCCGGGCCCCGGCCCCGCCGCACGAGCAGCAGCCGGTCGGCCACCACCACGATCGCCCCGACCGCCACCGCGGGCTTCATGGCAGCGCCTTGTGGACGACGATCTGGCGGGCGACGAGGCCCGCCGCCTCGAAGAAGTTCTTGCTGGCCCGCATGCCCGGCAGGGCGATGGCGTCGACGCCGATGCAGCCCCGGGCGGTGGCCCAGGCGATCACCTCGCCCAGCAGCAGCTCGCCGAGCGACACCTCCCGGGCGCCGCGCTCCACGTAGATGTCGGTGATCACCGCCAGCTCGCCGCCGTCGGCGAGCGGCTCGGCCAGCGCGCGGGCGTAGCCGACGATGCTGGCGTCGATGGTGCCGGCCAGCACCAGCTGCCCGGCATCGTCGAGGTCGAAGGACGGGCCCCGGTCGCGGGCCGTCTGACGCGCCCAGACCTCGCCGCCCTTCTCCGGGCGCAGCTCGGCGGTGGCCTCGACGAACAGCTGCGTGATGCGGGCGAGGTCGTCGGGCCCCGCCCGCCGAGCCTCCTCCTTCATCGGTGCCTCGCCACTCTCCTACCCGGTCCGCCCTGGTGCGCTCGTCCGGGCACCGATGAACGATCGATGCTCCGCAAGCTCCGCATCGAGGGAACGGATCGGTGACATCGGTTCGCTCGCAGCTCGCACTTCGTGCTCGCTCACGACTGCAGCTGGGCGATCTTGGACAGGATGGTCTTGCGGCCCCTGTGGGCCGCCTCGTACCGGCGGACGAGGTCGAGCTCGGGTCCGGCCAGGCCGTCGAGGCGGGGCACGACCTGCGAGGCCGACAGCGAGTCGTAGTCCGGGATGGCGAGCTCGCCGGTGCCGGGCCCCGGGTCGGCGGCGTCGGCCGCTGGTGCCTTGGTGGCCGTCGTCGACGCCGCCTCCGGTGCCGGTGCGGCGGTGGCCGCCGGCCGGCTGGGAGCGGAGGCCGAGGGCTTGCGGCCGGTCACGGCGGCCGCCTGCTCGGCGAGCTGGCCGACGAGGCCCGCGGCCTGCGCCTGGAGCTTCTGCACCTGCTTGCGGCCCTCGTCCTCGACCGCGAACTGGCCGAACATCCGAGCCATCGTCACCTGCTGGTGGCCCTTCTCGACGAGCTGGGGGACGATCTCGTCCAGGTTCATCACGAAGCCGAGGGGCGCGTAGACGAACACGTCGAGAAGTCGTTCGATCGGGCCCTTGTCGTCGGTCATCGCGGCGAGCCTGTCAGCTCTGTCCGGTGGTGTGCACGATGAGAACGTCGCACGGCGCGTGGTGCGACACCGAGCTGGCCACGCTGCCCATCACGAAGTGGGCCGCCGAGGTGAGGCCCCGGGAGCCGACGACGATGCAGTCGGCGCCGAAGTCGCCGGCCGCCTCGAGCAGCACGTCGGCCGGGCTGCCCTCGATGGCCTGGACGACGATCGACGGCGCGCCGGCCCCGACGGCGATCTCCTTGCCGTGGCGGGCCTTCTGCTCGGCCTGGCTGCGGTCGGTGAGCATCCAGCGCAGGTCGGCCGGCACCCGGTCGGACTCCTCGTTGACGTCGCGCTGGGGCTCGTAGGCGGTGACGATCACCAGCCGGGCCTCGTGGTCGGCCGCGAGGGACGCGGCATGCTGGACGGCCAGCTCCGCGGTGGACGACCCGTCCGTCCCCACGATGACGTTGCGGTAGGCCATCCTGCTCTCCTCAGGGCGTGGTCTCGACGAAGCCGGACGGGTTGCCACTCTGCGACCCGCCGAAGGCGCTGGGGGTCGGGGGGCGCAGCTCCCAGGCATCGGCCGCAGGGCGACGAAGTCGGCCGAGGACCGCAACTGTCCGAGCGGAGCGAGGTCGATCGAACTCGAGCGAACGGAGCGAAGCGAGTGAGCTCGACATGTCAGACGCAGTCGACGCAGAGCATGCGCTTGCCTTCGGCGAGCTGGGCCGGGCTCTTCACGAGGAAGCAGCTCTGGCAGACGAACTCGCCGGGCCGGCGGGGCTGGATCTTGCCGCCCTCGCCGCTGCGGTCGTCGACCTCGACGACT
Organism: Acidimicrobiia bacterium; assembly: GCA_013694495.1. GTDB lineage: Bacteria > Actinomycetota > Acidimicrobiia > Acidimicrobiales > JACDCH01 > JACDCH01. Next base: position 3,869 of record JACDCH010000555.1, read on the forward strand.
TCGTCCTCCTCGTCGTCCTCTTCTTCGTCGGCGGCGGCGAGGCGGTCCTTCAGGATCGTGTCGAGGTCGGCCTCGACGTCGTCGGGATCGACGAGGTCGTCGTCCTCGTCTTCCTCGCCCTCGACGACGACCTTGGCCCGCGGCTCCTCGATCGGCTCCTCTTCGTCCGCTTCGTCGACGACGGCCACGACCTCGTCGTCGACGTCGTCGACCAGGTCATCCTCGGCGAGATCGTCCTCGGCGAGGTCGTCGTCGTCGAGCTCCTCCTCGTCGAGCTCGTCCTCGATCGGATCATCCTCGAGGTCCGCCTCGGCATCGGGAAGGGTGTCTGCGTCGTCGGGCATTCGGGGGAAACTCCTCAGGGGCTCCGTGGGGCGGCGGGGATGATAGAGGTTGGGCCGCCGACCTCAACGCTCGGGCGGAAGGGCCGTCCTCAGGGGGTCACCGTGGTGCTCGGGGCGCCGCTCGGCGGGTCGAGCTCGGTGCGCCCGCAGCCGGCCAGGTTCTCGACGCTGTTGACCGTCCACCCCTCCGGCCCCCGCGCCAGCTGGAGGCGGGCGTAGCAGTCGGTGAAGGCGCTCGAGCCGGCGACGCCGTCGATCACCTGGTCGTAGAACACGATGGCGACGGCGGTGCCCTCGGCGGCGATGTCGCTGACGAACACGTCGCGGATGACGGCCGTCGGGACCGCCTCGACGGCCGCGAACCCTTCGGTGATCGCCTCGGACGCCTCCTCGAAGTCCGCCGCGAACTGACCGCTGGCGTTGGTCAGCACCGCGGCCACCGACCCCTCCGGGTCGCGGTAGTCGAAGGCCAGGGTGGCCTGCATCAGCTCCCCGGCGGTGGCCGCCACGTCGCTGCGCTCGTCGACGGCTTCGTCGAGGTCGGACTTGTAGCCCACCGCCAGGATCCCGAACAGGACCGTGGTGGCGAGGAACACGGCGGCGAGGCCGCCCAGGGCCCACTGCGCCGAGGACGAGCGACGGACCGGCGCAGGCGCGCCGTCGGTGGTGGCGAGGGGCTCGGGGTGGTCCGCGGGCTCCTCGGTCACGTCTGTGCGGCGCCGGCGAGGCGGCGGGCGGCCCAGGCGGCCAGCACGACGGCTCCGGCGATGGAGAGGCC
>JACDCH010000557.1 GCA_013694495.1 Acidimicrobiia bacterium
GAACAGGGCAGCCGTAGCCGCCGCAGAACCCGCAGTCGACGCACGCCGGGCGGCCGTCGTAGGGCACGGAGTTGGCGCCGGTCGGGGCGCGGTACGGATGCAGCCCGGCTCGCGCTGCTGCTGCGGCCGACACCACGGCCATCGGCATGTCGGCGCCGGCCGGCATCGGGTACGGCCCGCTGCGCCAGGCGGCGAAGGGGTTGCCGCCCGGGCCGTCGTCGCCGGCGACGCCGAACCCGTGCTCGACCGCGGCGTAGTGCGCTTCGAGGTCGTCGTAGGTGAGCGGCCAGTCGGCGACAGCGGCGCCGTCGACCGGGCCCCGGGCCGACAGCAGGCGGAAGTCCTCCTCGCGGAACCGGGGCAGCTTGGCGTCGGCGTGCACGCCGCCGCCCCCGACCGTCGAGGGCAGGTTGTTGACCGCTCCCGTCAGCAGGCGGTCGCCGTCCGCGGTTGAGCGGCGGTAGGTCCGCGGCTCGAGGAGCGAGTCGGGGCCGAGCAGGTGGCGGCGGACCTGGCCGACCTCGTCGTTGGCGAAGTGGCGCAGCGGTTCGTACGGCGCGTCGAGCGACAGCAGGTGGTTGCGCCCCTTCTCCAACAGCAGCACCGACCACCCTGCGGCCGCGCACACCTCGGCGACCATGGCGCCGCCCGGACCGGACCCGACGACGACGACGTCGGCATCGGCGCCGCCGGCGGTGCTCACCGGGCGGGCGGGAGCAGGGGTGGTGGGAAGGCGATGGCCTGCCAGCCGCCGCCGTCGCGGTTGGCGCCGTAGGCCGGGTCGCCGTAGGTCGCTTCGCAGGCGTGCTCGTGGGCCAGCCGCCGGTCGGCCGCGGTGGCGGATCCGTCGGCGGCGAGGAGGCGGTCGTAGGCGGCCTGCCAGCCTGCGAGCCGCTGGGTCCAGGCGTGGCGCTCCCACGGACCGGGCTCGATCCAGCCGTCCAGCCCGGCCCACAGGCGGGGCGGCTCGTGGTCGAGAGCGCCCAGCAGCTGCTCGACGTACTCGACGGCGCCGAGCGCGGCGCTGCCCGGCACGAGCTCATCGAGCAACGCCGCCAGCGCTGCCCGCCGCCCCTCCGTCCGCACCTGCGTTGTTCTAGCGCGACGATGGCGCGGTGCCGGCCGGTGACGACCTCGCGACCGATCCGCAGCGTCCCAGCCGCCACGGCCCGGGCGTCCGCTCATCGTTCCGGGGGCCGTACGCCGACGGACCGCCGCCCTCGGCGCTCGCCGTGGACGTGCCGCCGATCGAGACCTTCGGCCGGTCCGAGCTGCGGCGCATGGTCGTCGTGTACGTGGTCCAGCTCGGTGCGGTGCTGGGCGCGCTGGCCCGTTGGGTCGTGCGCCGGCAGGGCCGCCCGCTGGCCGACGCGCTGTCCTCGGGCGTCGTCACCGGGTTCATCCACCTCGGGCCCACGTTCGTGAAGCTCGGCCAGCTCATCGCCTCGTCGCCCGGGCTGTTCCCGGCGCCGCTCGCCGACGCAGCGCGTCGCTGCCTCGACGAGGTGCCGCCGTTCCCCCCCGAGCAGGTGCGGGCCATGGTGGCCGAGGACCTCGGCTGCCGGCCCGGCGAGGTGTTCCGCAGCTTCGACGACCGCCCCTTGTCCGCCGCGTCGGTCGGTCAGGTCCACGCCTGCACGCTCCCCGACGGCCGCGCCGCCGTGGTCAAGCTCCAGCGGCCGCACATCCGCGAGCGGATGACGACCGACCTGCGGATCATGTACCGCCTCGCTCGGCTGGTCGGCCGCACCAAGGCCGGCAAGAGCCTCAACCTCGAGGGCGGCATCCTCGACCTCCACGGCCTCACGTTCCAGGAGCTGAACCCCGCGCTCGAGGCGTCGCGCCAGGACCGCTTCCGCCGGTCCATCCATGCCTTCGACGACAACCGCTGGGTCACCGCCCCCGAGATCCACTGGAACTGGTGCGGTCCCCGCATGATCTGCATGGAGCGCGTGTCCGGCATCCCCATGGACGACTTCGAGTCCATGCGCGAACGGGGCATCGACGGCGAGCTGGCCCTGCGCCGGGGCGCCAAGGTGTGGGTCGAGGCCGTCCTCGCCCACGGCCCGTTCCACGGCGACATGCACGCCGGCAACATCTGGATGCTCGACGACGGCCGGTCCTGCTACCTCGACTTCGGGATCATGGGCGAGCTCGCCCCCGAGTGGCGGGCCGTCGTGCGCGACCTCTTCTACACGTGCATGTTCGACCGCGACTTCACGCGCGTGGCCAAGGCGTACCGCAGCGTGGGCGTCTTCCCGCCCGACACCGGCACCGACGAGGAGATCGGCGAGCGCCTCGGCCTCATCCTCGGCCCGATGCTCGCCGGCGGCTTCGGCCAGCTCAGCCTGGGCGACCTCATCATCTCGAGCTTCGAGCTCGTCCGGCAGTTCGGCGGCACGGCGCCGGCGGAGCTGTCGCTCATCGGCAAGCAGCTGCTCTACATCGAGCGTTACACCAAGGTCCTGGCGCCCGACTACCTCGTCGTCGCCGACCCGTTCCTCATGAAGAACATCTTCCCGGAGGAGGCCGCGGCCAAGGCCGAGTCGATCGGCGCCGCCTTCCCCGACTGAGCCCCTTTCGCCGTCACTCGCTTCGCTCCGTTCCGGCGAGTGTTGTGGCCCTCGCTGCGCTCGGTCGTTTGCGGTCCTCGGCCGACTTCGTCGCCCTGCGGCCGATGCCTGGGGGGCTCCGCCCCCGGACCCCCAGCGCCTGAGTTCTTCGCCGTCACTCGCTTCGCTCCGTTCCGGCGAGTTTTGTGGCCCTCGCTGCGCTCGGTCGTTTGCGGTCCTCGGCCGACTTCGTCGCCCTGCGGCCGATGCCTGGGGGGCTCCGCCC
>JACDCH010000564.1 GCA_013694495.1 Acidimicrobiia bacterium
CGGCGGCCAGATTCGCCCCTGGCGGCGTCCTCGGCCTCGCATTCGCTGGGGGAGTCCGTCGGCCTGCGTCCTTGCCAATGACGAATCTGACTCGCCGCTTTCATCCACGAACCAACCGTCCGGGACATTAGGTGGGGCTTCCAGCCCCGGCCGGGGCGCGGCCCCCGACGCGCACGGCGGAGAGGGTGACGTCGTCGGTCGGGCGCTGCCCACCGAGGAAGCGGCGCAGCTCCTCGCCCAGGTCAGAGACGAGCAGGGCGGGGGCGCCGGGGCCAGCGGGGTCGAGGGCGGCCAACCGGGCCCGCAGCGGCTCCTCGCCGAACATCCGGCGCTGCGGGTCGCGGGCCTCGAGGACGCCGTCGGTCACCACCAGCGCGAGCCACGGCACCGGGAACCGGGCGGTCCGCTGCTCCCACGGGCCGGGCACCGGGCCGAGCACGGGCCCCGTCGACGCCAGCTCCACGATCTCCGGCGACGACGGGGTGCGCACCATCGCCGCCGGGTGGCCGGCGCCGGCCCAGGTCACGGTCCCATCGGCGGCGACGACGAGCACCATGGCCGACACGAACCAGCCGGCGCCCTCGCCGATCTGCGGCGCGACGAGGGCGAAGGCGTCGGCCGGGCTGCGGCCGGACACCAAGGCCGCGCTGAGCAGGTGCTTCGCCCGCAGGGCCCGGACCACGACGGGCGCCCCGTGGCCGGAGGCGTCGGCCACCACGATGGCGACCCGGCCGTCGCCGAGGACGAGGACGTCGGAGAAGTCGCCGGCGAGCAAGCCCTCGACGGGGTCGAAGCGGGTGACGACCTCCAGGCCGGGGGGCAGGGTCGGTGTCGGCGGCTCGAGCTCCTCCCGGAGGGCGACCACCGCCGGCGCCCGCTGCTCCAGCGCTTCCCGGGCCCGGTTTGCCTCCTGGAGCCGGTCGACGATCTCGTGGCGCATCCGGTCGGTGGCGGCGGCCACGGCGACCAGCTCCGAGGTGCCGGCGATGCGGATCGGGTGCTCGAAGTCGCCGGCGCTGACCCGTTCGACCTCGCCCAGCAGCCGCTCGACGGGCACCGTGATCCACCGGCGCAGCAACCGCCACACGGCCAGGCACACGGTGGCGCCGAACCCGTAGACGACGAGGAGCGCGGTGACGAGGTGGCGCAGCGTCAGGTCGATCCGGTCGCGGGCCGCTTCGCTCTCGGCCCGCACCGTGCTGCCGAGCGCCTCGAGCTGGGTCCGCACCTCGTCGAACAGCCGGCGGCCCTCGCCCTGGAGGATGAGCGGACCGGGGTCGCGCCCGGCCGCGGCCAGGGCGATCTCGGGCTCGACCGCCTCGACGCGCCAGCGCTCGAGGGCGTGGTCGACCTCGGCGACCGCGTCGGGTAGCCCTTCGATCGACGACGCCCGCAGCGCCTCGATGCGCCGGTCGGCCTCGACCCGGCCGGCTTCGTAGGGCGCCAGGAACTCCTCCCGGCGGGTGAGGAGGAAGCCCCGCTCGCCCGTCTCCTGGTCGATGGCGGCGGCCTGGAGGGCGGCCACGTCCTGCTCGACCTGGGCGATGACCGTCCCGGCGTAGCGGGTCTCCCGCCGCAGCTCGCCCACGATCGGAGCGATGATCAGGACCATCACCGACACGGCGGCGATGGCGCCGCCGACCACCAGGGTGAGGCGGGTGCGCAGGCCGGCGGTGCGCGACGCCGCCGGCACGGTCACCGGCGCACCGCACGCACGGGACGCCGCGGTGACCGGTCGACCGAGCGGGCGTGCGATCGCGCGCCTGCGAGTCGAACGCCAGCTCGCTCGGCGACGATGGGGCCCGGGGGCGCAGCCCCCGAGCGAGCGCCGTTCATGCGGTCGTCGTGCGCCGCGCGATGGCTTCGGCCCCGCCGAGGTAGGGCCGCAGGACGTCGACGACCCCGACGGTGCCGTCGGCCCGCCGGTGGGTCTCGAGGTAGGCGGCGACGGTGCGGGGCCACCCCAGGGCCGACCCGTTGACGGTGTGGCAGACCTCGGTGCCCTTGCGGGCCGGATCGGCGGGGCGCCAGCGGATGTTGGCCCGCCGGGCCTGGTAGTCGGCGAACCACGACACCGACGACACCTCGAGCCACTGGTCGCACCCCGGGGCGTAGGCCTCGAGGTCCCACGTTCGGGCCGACGACCCGCTGAGGTCGCCGGTGCACAGGTCGAGGACGCGGTAGGAGAGCCCGAGGTCGTTGAGCAGGGCCTCGCTGCGGGCGAGGATGTCCTCCTGGCAGGCGATGGCCGAGGCGGCGTCGGCCGCCACCGCCAGCAGCTCCACCTTGTCGAACTCGTGGGTGCGCAGCAGGCCGCGGGTGTCGCGCCCGGCCGAGCCCGCCTCCCGCCGGAAGCAGCTGGTGTAGGCGCAGTAGCGCCGCGGCAGCTCCGACTCGTCGAGGATCTCGTCACGGTGGAGCGACGTGAGCGGGACCTCGGCGGTGGGGATCGCCCAGAGGTCGTCGCGCTCCACGTGGTAGGCGTCGTCGGCGAACTTCGGCAGGTGACCGGTGGACACCATCGTGTCGGTGAGCACCAGGGTCGGCGGGCGGATCTCCTCGTAGGCGTCGGCCGCCCGGTCGAGGCTGAGCTGCACCAGCGCCCGCAGCAACCGGGCCCCGTGACCCCGGTACATCGTGAACATGGCGCCGCTGATCTTGGTGGCCCGCTCCGGGTCGAGGATCGCGAGCTCGGCGCCGATGTCCCAGTGGGGCACGCGCTGGTGGTCGGCGAACGTCTCGGGCCCGGGCCCGTGGCTGCGGATCACGACGTTGCCTGACTCCGAAGCGCCGTCGGGGGCCTCGGCGCTCGGCGTGTTGGGGATCCGCAGGAGGACGTCGCGCAGCTCCTCGGCCAGGGCGTGGTGCTCGCCGTCGAGGCGCTGCTCCTCGTCGCCCAGCCCCCGGCTCTCGGCCTGGGCCTGCTCGGCCTTGGCCGTGTCGCCGTCGCGGCGGGCCTGGCCGACGGTGCGGGACAGGACCTTGACCTGGGCCCGCACGTCGTCGCGGCGCTGCGCCAGGGAGCGCTGCCCGTCGTCGAGGTCGATGGCGCGGTCGAGCAGGGTGGCGACGGTGGGGTCGGCCCGCCGGGCCAGGGCGGCTCGCACCGCCTCGGGCTCGGTGCGGATCCGGCGGACGTCCAACATCCCGGGGAACCGTAGCGGCCCGATTCCGGTGCCCCGGTGGGGGTTGGCTACGGTCCGGCGACGGATGGCTGCCATCGACGTGTCCGGCCTGGCCGTCTCCTACGGCCCGGTGCGGGCCGTCGCCGACGTGTCGTTCGCGGTCGCCGCCGGCGAGACCGTCGTGCTCCTCGGGCCCAACGGGGCCGGCAAGACCACCACCGTCGAAGCGCTGGAGGGCTACCGCCGGCCCGCCGCCGGCCAGGTGCGGGTGCTCGGGCTCGACCCCGTCGCCGACGCCCGGGCCCTGCGCCCCCGCATCGGCGTGATGCCCCAGGCCGGCGGCGTCCACCCCGGCATCCGGCCGCTCGAGGCCCTCCGCCTGTTCGCGTCGTACTACCCGGCGCCGCTGGAGCCGGCGGCCCTGCTCGAGCGGGTCGGCCTCACCCACCGGGTGCGCAGCTCGTGGCGCCAGCTCTCCGGCGGCGAGCAGCAGCGCCTCTCGCTCGCCCTCGCCCTGGTCGGGCGGCCCGAGGTCGCCTTCCTCGACGAACCGACCGCCGGCATCGACCTCGAGGGTCGCCAGGCCGTCCGCTCCCTGGTGGCCGGCCTCCGGGCCGACGGCGTGTCCGTGCTCATGACGACCCACGACCTCGAAGAGGCGGAACGCACCGCCGACCGGATCGTGATCGTCGACCGGGGCCGGGTGGTGGCCGACGGCACCCCGGCCGAGCTCCTCGCCGCGGGGCCGGCGGCGACGACCTTCAGCTTCTCCGCCCCGGTCGGGCTCGACCGGGCGAAGCTCGGTGAGGCACTCGGCGCCCCGGTCGAGGTCGTCGAGGCCGGCCGCTACCAGGTCAGCACCGCCCCGACCCCCGCCGCGGTGGCCGCTCTCACCGCCTGGCTGGCCGAGCACGACCTGCCCCTCGGCGACCTGGCCGCCGGCCGGCGCCGGCTCGAGGACGTTTTCCTGCGCCTCACCGAAGGCGACCGATGACGGCGTTCGCCGCCCAGCTGCGGGTGGAGCTCCTGCTCACCGCCCGCCGGGGCGAGACGCTGCTCCTCGTCCTCGGGATCCCGCTGCTGCTGCTCGTGTTCTTCTCGTCGGTCGACGTCCTGGCCCTGCCGGCGGGCATCGACGACCCCGTCGACTTCCTCGCCCCCGGGGTGCTCGCCCTGGCGGTGCTGTCGACCGGGATGGTGCAGACCGCCATCGGCACCGCCTTCGAGCGCCAGTACGGGGTGCTGAAGCGGCTGGGGGTCACCCCCCTGGGCCGCCCCCGCCTGCTGGCGGCGAAGATCACCGCCATCCTCGCCGTCGAGGTGGTGCAGGTCGCCGTGCTCACCGTGGCGGCCCTCGCCCTCGGCTGGGACCCGTCGGTGCAGGCCGGCGCCGCCCTCGCCGCCGTGGTGCTGGGCACGGCCGCCTTCGGCGGGCTCGGCCTGCTCATCGCCGGCCGCCTGCGGGGCGAGACGACGCTGGCGGCGGCCAACGGGCTCTACCTGGTGCTCCTCCTGCTCGGCGGCATGGTGTTCCCGCTGGCGGAGCTGCCCGGTGCCCTGCGCTCGATCGCCGAGCTGCTGCCGGCCGCCGCCCTCGCCGACATCCTCCAGGCGGCCAGCACCGGCGGCGGCACCGCCGCCGACCGCTCGTGGTGGGTGCTGGCGGCGTGGGCCGTCGCCGCCCCCGTGGCCGCCGCCCTCACCTTCCGCTGGGAGTGAGGCAGCCGAGCCGCCGTCGCGCTACGGCGTGGCGGTGGGGGTGAGCTCGTCCTTGACGTCGTCCCAGGTGAGTATCTCGCGCTCGGAGAGCGTGCGGCCGGCCTTCTCGGCCTTCTGGTTCCGCGACGCCCACCGGACGAACAGCACCCCGATGAGGCCCCACAGGTACATGCCGGCGACGAGCTTCATCAGGAGGCCGGCGAGCTGCTGGTCGGTGGTGACCGACAGGCCCCACAGGCGCTCGGGGATGTCGTAGGCCGAGTACACGACGCCCTCGGCGAACGTGAGCCAGGCGGCCGGGATCGTGGGCACGATCGACATGAGGAACAGGTAGATCATCTGCGCCGGCAGCGAGATGCGGTGCTCGGGCAGCGGGCCGCACACCGGCATCCACACCAGGAGCGACGCGGCCATGAGCAGCACGTGCAGCGAGTAGTGCACGACCGGGCTCTGCACGGACCCGTTGACCACGTTCTGCCAGTGCAGGAACACGATCACGACGTTGTAGAGCACCCCGGCGACGATGGGCCGGACGAGGAACCGCACCCACGTGCCCCGCACGAGGAGCCGGGCCAGCCACGTGGGCGTGGCCAGGAGGAAGAGCGGCGCGGCGACGTAGGACAGCAGCAGGTGCTGGGCCATGTGCACCGAGTAGAGGCGCTCCTCGGCGATGTCGTGCACGGGCCAGTCCGACGCCAGCCACAGCACGACCATGCCCAGCCCGAACCACATGGTCTGGCGCCGGGTGACGATCGGCCCGCCGTCCCGCACCGCCTTCGGCCCCACGACCTTGGCGGCGTACCCCGCCAGCGCGACGAGGCCGACGACCAGCACCCAGACCTCGGGATGCGCCTGGAACGGCAGCACGTCAGTCGGCGACGTGCGAGTCGAGGAACCCCCTGGCGGCGCGCTGCACAGCCAGAGGGCCGGGACGGCGAGAGACCGCCGGAGGCGCTGGGGGTCTGGGGGCGGAGCCCCCAGAGATCGGCCGCAGGGCGACGAAGTCGTCCGAGGACCGCAACAGCCCCGACGAAGTCGGGCCCACCAGCTCGACCGAACGGAGCGAAGCGAGTGAGGTCGAAATCAAAAGAACTCGTCGAAGGCGAGGAAGACGATGGCGTAGACGCCGATGGCGAGGATGACGCCGGTGGTGAAGAGGCGGGTGAACAGGCGGCTGTCGCCCTTCAGGTGCATGAAGAAGGCGGCGACCATGGCGAACTTCACGATCATGATCGGGAAGAGCACGAACATGAGGCCGACGGTCGAGAGGCCGACGTAGGACGCCACCACCTCGATGGCCGTGAGGAGGGCGAGGACGAGGGCGATCTTGAAGTAGTGGAGGTCGCTCGGGTGCTCGGCGTGGCCGGTGCCGTGCGTCGTGGGCGTGGCCTCGGCGGCCTCGGTGGTGGTGGCGGCAGCCATGACGACCTCAGGGGATCAGGTAGACGATGGTGAAGATCACGATCCACACCACGTCGACGAAGTGCCAGTACAGACCGATGATCTCGACCGTCTCTGCCCGCTCGATCGGCAGCCGACCCCGGATCGACAGCACGAGCAGCGACAGCAGCATCACGATGCCGAGCGTCACGTGGACCCCGTGGAACCCGGTGAGCGTGAAGAAGGCCGTCGAGGCGACGTTGCTGGTGAAGCCGACGCCCTCCTTGACGAAGGACGTGAACTCGTAGACCTGGCCGGCGATGAAGATCGACCCGAGCAGCGCGGTGCTCCCCAGCCAGATGCGGGTGGCGCGGTGGTCGGCCCGGGCGATGGCGACGACGGCCAGCACCATGGTGAGGGAGCTGAACAGCAGCACGCCCGAGCTCACCGACGTGAACGGGATGTCGTAGACGTCGGCGGGCGTCGTGCCGCCGCCCACGGGCACCCGGCTCTTGTAGAGCAGGTAGGTGGAGATCAGCCCGCCGAACAGCAGGCACTCCGAGCCCAGGAACATCCACATGGCCAGCTTCTCGTTGCTGACGCCGGTGGCGGTCCACCCGTGGTCGCCCGGCTGCAGGCCCCCGGCACCGTGGGCGCCGTGGGCCACGTCGTGGGCGCCGGGCGCGACGACGGTGGTGGTCTCAGCCATTGTCGACGGCCTCCTGGCCGGCGTCGGCATCGGCGCCGACCGTGGCGAAGCCCTGGTCGTCGCCGACCCCGTGGGGCAGCGGGTCGTGCCCGTGGCCGCCGCCGGCGTCGTGGCCGCTCTCGAACGAGGGCTCGAGGGCCCAGCCGAAGATGGCGGTGAGCAGGATGGCGCCGCCGGCCAGCGCCAGGGCGATGTTGTAGATCAGGCCGTAGCCGATCACCGGCAGCGAGAAGCTGAAGACGAGCGGCCAGTACGACGGCGCCGGCAGGGCGGGGTGGGCGTCGCCGCTCTGCGCGACCTCGGCCGACGAGGCGATGGCCACCGGCCGGCCTTGCTCGTCCTCGGCGTACTTGCGGTGCCAGAACTCGTCCTGGTGCGTGACCGTCGGGATCTCGTCGAAGTTGTGGTGGGGCGTCGGGTTCGGCGTCATCCACTCGAGCGAGCGGGCGTCCCACGGGTCGGCGGCCTCGACCGGCCGGCCGAGGGCCTTCCAGCTCCGGTAGCTCACCACGATGTTGATCAGGAAGAGCAGCACCGACACGGCGATGATGAAGGCGCCGACGGTTTCGACCATGTTCCAGAGCTCGAAGCCGTAGCCGCGCTCGTAGGTGGAGATGCGGCGGGGCATGCCCATGAGGCCGAGCAGGTGCATCGGGCCGAACGTGAGGTTCATGCCGATGATCGTGAGCCAGAAGTGCCACGTGCCGAGGCTCTCCGACAGCCGGTGCCCGAAGACCTTGGGCCACCAGTAGTAGAAGCCACCGATGAAGCCGAGGAGGGCCCCGCCGAAGATGACGTAGTGGAAGTGGGCGACGATGTAGTACGTGTCGGTCTGCTGCAGGTCGGACGGGCTCACCGCGTGGGTGACGCCGGACAGGCCGCCGATCGTGAACATGGCGACGAGGCCGACGGCGAACTTCATGGCCGCTGTGAACTGGAGCTTGCCGCCCCACAGGGTGGCCATCCAGTTGAAGATCTTCACGCCGGTCGGCACGGCGATGAACATCGTCGAGACGCTGAAGGCGGCCACGGAGATGGGCCCGATGCCCGAGGCGAACATGTGGTGGGCCCACACACCCCAGCCCATGAAGCCGATGGCGATCCCCGAGAAGACCATGAACGGGTAGCCGAAGAGCGGCTTGCGGCTGAACACGGGGATGATCTCGGAGATCAGCCCGAACGCCGGCAGGATCAGGATGTACACCTCGGGGTGGCCGAACACCCAGAACAAGTGCTCCCACAGCAGCGGGTCGGCGCCCTGGGTCACGTCGAAGAAGTTGCCGTCGAACAACCGGTCGAACATCAGCAGGAACAGGGCGACGGTGATGACCGGCATGGCGAAGGCCAGCAGGAACTGCGTCACCAGGCCCATCCACGTGAACACCGGCATCTTGAAGAACGTCATCCCCGGGGCCCGCAGGTTGACCACGGTGACGATCAGGTTGATGGCGCCGAGCGTCGAGGCGATGCCGGTGATCAGCAGGCCGATGGCGTAGAAGTCCATGCCGTGGCTGGGGCTGAAGATGGGGTTCGTGTTCGGCGCGTAGGCGAACCACCCGCCGTCCGGTGCCCCGCCGAGCAGCCACGACGAGTTCAGGAACAGGCCGCCGGCGAGGAACGTCCAGAACGACGCCGCGTTCATCCGGGGGAAGGCGACGTCGCGGGCGCCGATCTGCAGCGGCATGAAGTAGTTCATGAACGCCGCGCCCATCGGCATGATGACGAGGAACACCATCGTCACGCCGTGCATCGTGAAGACCTGGTTGTAGAAGTCGGCGGAGATCAGGGTGCCGTCGGGCTGGGCCAGCTGGACGCGGATCAGCAGGGCCTCGAGGCCGCCGACGATGAAGAAGAACATCGCCGCGGCGCCGTACATGATGCCGACCTTCTTGTGGTCGACGCCGGTGGCCCACGCCTTCCAGCCGGACTCGACCTGGGGGCGGGCGAACACCCCGAGGCTCCGCTGGGCGGTGTGGGGCTCTCCCGGCCCGCCCGGCAGGGCGAGCTGGCCAGGGGTGGGGATCTCGGTGATTGCCATCAGTCCTGCGCTCCGGCTGTCTGGATCGGGGGGCCCTCGGTCGCTCCGGGATGGAGCGTGAGCAGGTAGTCGATCACCTGGTCGATCTGGTCCTCACTGAGCCCGAGGTCGGGCATGCCGCGTGGCAGCTCGCCCTCGGGGACGACGTCGTACATCGGCTTGATCGCCGCCGGGTCGCGGATCCACGCCTCGAGCTGCGCCCGGTCGACGACGGGGCGGCCGTCCTCGTCGGTGGTCCACAGGTCGAACAGCGCCCCCGCGAACACCCCTCTGGTCATGAGGTGCGTGAGGTTCGGCGCGTAGCGGCTGACGACGGCGGCGCCGCCCTCGACGACGATCGGCTCGCCGTCGGCGTTCTCGAGGCCGTTGATCTGGTGGCAGGTGGAGCACTGGGCCAGGAAGGTCTGCTGGCCCTCGTAGCCCACGTCGCCCTCCTCGAGCAACGGCTGGGTCTCCTGCTGCTGCTCGAGCCAGGTCTGGAACTCGGGCATCGACAGCGCGACCACCCGCTGCTTCATGTTGGCGTGCGACAGCCCGCAGAACTCCTTGCACTGCCCGTCGTAGACGCCGGGCTCGTCGGCCTGGATCACGAGGTCGTGGCTGCGACCCGGGACGGCGTCGCGCGTGCCGGCGAGGGACGGGATCCAGAAGGAGTGGATGACGTCGCGGGAGCGGATGTTCAGACGGATCGGTACGCCGGCCGGGATCACGAGGTCGTTGGCGGTGACGATCTCCGGCGTGTTCTCCGGGCTCGTGTCCGACGGGTTCATCTCGTACTCGTAGGACCACCACCACTGGTGGCCGTAGACCGAGATCTCCATCTCGCCGAGCTCGGGCGGCGGGGCGGCGTCGACGTCGTCGAGGTCGAGCAGGGTCGCCACCGTGAAGACGGCGACGACGGCCAGGAGCACGGCCGGGGCGATCGTCCAGCCGATCTCGAGCTTGAAGTTGCCCTCGAGCTGCACGGGGTCGATCTCGGCGTCGTTGTGGCGGCGGGAACCCTGCCGCATGAGCACGAGGATGCCGCCGAGGACGAGCACGCCGACCAGGCCGGCGATGCCGAACACGGGCACCTGGAGCCGGTTGATCTTCTCGGCGCTGTCGCCCTGCGGCGTGAAGATGTCCTGGCGCTCGTCGGCGCAGGCGGAGAGGAGCAGCAGCGCCGGACCGGCCGCGATCGGGAGCCGGCGGAGAGCCCGTGTGACCAGGTGGGGGGACGTGGACGTCACGGTCGTCAACCCTCGCTCCCGCCGTCGCCCGGCGCCAAGTCGCCGCCGGCATCGTGGTCCTCGCCGGTCTCCTCGCCGTGGCGCTCGAAGGTGCGGGTGCCGGCGGCAGCGGCGGCTATGCCGGCCCCGATGGCGAGCACGGCGAAGAGCACGACGACCCCGGCGATGGCGTCCTTGGAGATCGCCGGGCGGTAGGCGAACAGCGTCGCCCCGGCGAAGATCAGCACGGCGACGACCGCCGCCACGATCCACGACACGGTGGCGCTGGTGGCCAGCAGGACCCGGGACACGCTCACCACCAGGACGAGGATGACGAGGGCGCCGGCGACGGGCACCTCGATCGGGTACATGAGGCGGTGGCGGATGCGGCGGTTGATCTCGGGGTCGCCGGTGGCCCGGTCGGACCAGGCCTGCACCATCCACTCGAGGAGCACGAGGCCGGCGCCGACGAGGCCGACGACGAAGAGCACCGGCGACGCCACGAGGCCGACGGCGGCGGTGACGCCGGCGACGGCGCCGAGGGCGGGCCAGTAGCTGGGCCCGGCCGGCGGGGTAGCCGGGGGGATCGACT
>JACDCH010000119.1 GCA_013694495.1 Acidimicrobiia bacterium
GCGCCGCTCGCCCCGAACCAGTCGGCGTCGCCCAGCCGGTTGCCGTCGCGGTGGCGGGCGGCCAGCGCGACGTGGGCGGCCGGACGGCCCCGCCGCCGCTCGCTGCGGTCCATGACGTCGTCGTGGAGCAGGGCGAACGTGTGGAGGAGCTCGAGCGCAGCCGCCGGGCCCATGACGGCCTCGTCGGCATCGCCGCCCGCAGCTCGGTGCCCCCAGTGGACGAAGGCCGGGCGCAGGAGCTTGCCGCCCGCCTCGACCAGGAGCCGCACCTCGTCGGCCACCTCACCCAGCCCAACGTCGACGGCGACGAGGGCGGCCACCTTGTCGGCCAGGAAGCGGGACAGCACGGCGCGCACCGGCGCGGCGACCGGGTCGAGGGCGTTCCCGTTGGTGCGGGCCCGCAGGGGGCCGGCGGCGAGGGGCCGGCCCAGCCCGACGGGCAGATCGAGCATGGTCGCCGCCGGTCCCTCGGGCCAGGACCACGGCGACGGGGACAGGGCCGCGAGCTCGGCCACCTGGGCCACCGACCACGGGCTCAGCGAGGCGGGCTCGGCCGCGGCCCGGCGCACGAGCTCCTCCCAGGGAACCCACCGGTGGTCGGCGACCTCGGCGGCGTCGGGCCGCAGCGGCTCGTCGTCGATCTCGACCACGACGACCGGGCAGAGCTCGTGCTCGACGGTGCCGCCGGCCATCACAGCGCGGTAGGCGAAGTCGCCGACGGCGAGGGCCAGCCGAACGGGGCGGGCGCCGAGCTCCTCGCCGAGGCGCCGGGTCACGGCCTCGCGGAACGACTCGCCCAGCTGGGGGTGGCCGCAGCAGGCGTTCGTCCACACCCCGGGCCACGTGGGCTTGTGGTGGGCCCGCTGCGTGAGCAGGACCTGGCCGTCGGCCCGCACGACGTGGCAGGAGAACGCGAGGTGCAGCGGCGTGGTCGACGAGTGGGCGTCGGGCTTGGGAATCGTGGCCGACGGGCAGCCTCGCTCGTCGACGAGCACGACGTGCTCGACCCCTCCCAGCTCCTTCCCCTCCTCGACTCGCGTTCGGGTGGCGCTGGTCGTCATCGGCAGGATGCTACAGGTCGTTCAGTTAACCTCAACAGCATGTCGAGCACGCCGGAGCAGGGCCTCACCATCAGCGCGGTGGCGGCCCGCACCGGCGTGAGCGTCGCCGTGCTCCGGGCCTGGGAGCGGCGCCACGGCTTCCCGGCCCCCGACCGGCTCGACGGCGGGCACCGGCGGTACTCCGAAGCCGAGGTGGAGCGGATCCGGCGGGTCGTGGCCGAGCGCGACGCCGGCCGGTCGCTGGAGGCGGCCATCGCCCGTCTGCCCCCGCAACGATCGGGCGGCGGCACCGAAGGCACGCTGTTCGCCGGCCTCCGTCGCCTGCGCCCGGACCTCGAGGTGCAGGTGCTCACCCGCCGGGCGATGCTGGCGGTCAGCCGCGCCATCGAGGACGAGTGTTGCGCCCGGGCCGACCGCCCCCACCTCGTGGCCGCGTTCCAGCGGGCCGACGAGTACCGCCGGTCCCGCCGGCGGTGGGACGAGTTGAGCCGGACCGCGGCGTCCACCATCGTCTTCGCCGACTTCGACCGCACCCGGACCGCCGCGTCCGGGGTGGTCGAGGTCGCCCTCGCCGAGGCCGCGCCGCAGCGGCGGGAGTGGTCGGTGGTCTGCGACGCCGAGGCGTCCGCCGCCGTGCTGGCCGGCTGGGAGCGCCCGGACGGTCGTTTCGAGGCGCTGTGGAGCGTCGAGGAGCAGGTCGTCCGCCACGCCAGCGAGGCGGCCCGGGCTCTGGCCCGTCGCGGCGGCATGACGTCCGAGTTGGCGCCGCTCCATCCCCTGCGCCCTGCCCTCGACTCGGCGCGACGAGCGACGGCCGTGGCCAACCGGGTCGTCGCCTACCTCGACCGGGCCTGGGCCCCGGGCGCCCGCTGATCACGCCGCCGAGGGTGCGCGATCAGAGCGTGACGGGCGAGGCGATGTCGAACAGCAGCGCCGAGGCGCCCAGGGCGATCACCAGCACGAACGTGAGCGCCGTGACCGCCGCCACCACCCGGTTCGTGACGTCGATCCGCAGCGCCGGCCGCCGCAGCACCTTGGCCACCGCCGCCTCGACGCCGACGATGGCGGCGTGGCCACCGTCGAGCGGCGGCAGCGGCAGGGAGTTCATGACCCCGAGCCCGATCGAGGCGATGGCCATGAGCCGGATGAGCGGGCCGGGCCCGTGGGCGGCGAGGTCGGTGGAGATCTGGGCGACACCGATGGGCGACAGGAACCGCGACGGCACCTCGCCGGCGGTGCTCGGGTCGACGATGGCCGAGCCGTAGCCGCCCAGGTCGCCGAGCACGGCGCCGAGCCCCTGGACGGTGGTCACGGCGACGGTGCTGGTCCACTGCCACGCCTCGGCGATGGCTTCCGGCGCCGAGCGGCCCCCCTCGACCACCGACGCGACCACCAGCAGCAGGAAGCCGAAGGCGACGTTGAAGATCGGTCCGGCGGCCACGACCGCCAGGCGGGCCCGGCGGCTGGCGGCGCGGTAGGTCGACGATTCGAGCTCGGCGACGACGACCTCGCGCCGGCTCATCCCGACCACCTTCACGTAGCCGCCGGCGGGGATCACCTTGAGGCCGACGCGGAGCCCTTCACGGGTCCGCCACGCCAGCACCACCGGCCCGAACCCGGCGAAGTACTCCTCGACCGCGATCCCGCAGCGGCGGGCGACCGCGAGATGACCACCCTCGTGGATCAGCACCAGGATGGTGAGGCCGATGAGCACGGCGAGGCCCGCCGGCGACAGTGCGGCCAGGACGCCGATCCCGACGACGTACGCCGCCCCCGCCACCCAGCCGACCTCGACCTGGCGGCCGACGCGTACCACGGCCGCGGCCCGTTCCATCGATCGGGGCTCCGTGTGCACCGTGGCGGTCATCGTCAGCCCTTCGCTTCTCCGGGGGCACGCCCGCGCCCGCTAGGTCGTATGGCCTATGAACATAGGCCATACGACCTACTTCGCCGGGCGCGGCGCGATCCCCTGCCCTTCAGGTCTCGTACGGTGCCCGCCGTGCTCCGCCTCCGCTTCCCGATCATCCCCCGGTTGCCGCTGGTCCCTGACGTGCTGCACCGCTGCGAGGTGCCGCGCGACCTCGCCTCCGTGACCACGAGAGGCGCCGAGGTCGATCCGGCGGCGGTCGGGCTGTCCAGCGAGGACGTCGAGGCGATCTGGCGCTCCGTCACGAACCTGTACCGCTCGGGCATCCACCCGGCGATCTCGGTCTGCCTTCGCCGCCACGGCCAGGTGGTGCTCGACCGGGCCATCGGCCACAGCCACGGCAACGGCCCCGCCGCCCGACCGGGCGAGGCCCGGCGCCTGGCCACTCCCGACACGCCGTTCGTCCTCTACTCGGCGACGAAGGCGGTCACCGCCATGGTCGTGCACCTGCTCGACCAGCGCGGTGAGCTGCACATCGGCGACCGGGTGTGCGACTACATCCCTGCGTTCGGGGCGGGCGGCAAGGACGCCATCACCATCGGCCACGTGCTGTCGCACCGGGCCGGCGTGCCGTCGGTGCCGAAGGAGGCGATGGACCTCGACAACCTCGGCGACCGCGAGCTGATCGTCCGGCTCCTCTCGGACGCCAAGCTGACCAGTCGACCCGGCCGCTCGCTCGCCTACCACGCGGTGTCGGGCGGCTTCATCCTGGGCGAGGTCGTCCAGCGGGTCACCGGTCGGTCGATCGCCGACGTCCTGCGCTCGGACATCCTCGACCCGCTCGGCTTCCGCTGGATGGGCTACGGCGTCGGCCCCCAGGACCTCGACCAGGTGGCCACCGACCATGCCACCGGGTTCCCCGTGGTGCCCCCGATCTCCTGGTTGATGGAGCGGGCGCTCGGGATGCCCTTCGACAAGGTGGTCGACGCCGGCAACGACCCCCGCCTGCGCACCGGCGTGATCCCGGCCGGCAACGGCGTGGCCACGGCCAACGAGCTGTCCCGGTTCTACGAGCTCCTGCGCTGCAACGGCGAACTCGACGGGGTCCGCATCTTCGAGCCCCGCACCATCCGCCGGTCGATCACCGAGCAGAGCTACCACGAGATCGACCTGACGCTCGGGCTGCCGCAGCGCTTCAGCCTCGGCTTCATGCTCGGCAGCAAGGTGCTCAGCCTCTTCGGCCCCGACACCGAGTCCGCCTTCGGCCACCTGGGCTTCACCAACATCATCGGCTGGGCCGACCCCGATCGCGCCCTCTCCGGCGCCGTGCTCACGAGCGGCAAGCCCGTGCTCTACCCCGAGGTGTTCGTCCTGCTCGGCCTGATGCGCACCATCGGCAAGCGCTGCCCCAAGGTGGCCTGAGCCGGCCGGCCGGCGCCGAGGATTGCCCGATCGGACGCCCGCCAAGAGGTCGGCGCTGCGCTGAGCGGGTCAGCAGCGGTAGACGCGCTCGGCGGTGGCGGCGAAGAGGGCGTGGCGGGCGGGCTCGTCGAGGCCGGCGGTGACCGTGGCGTAGGCGGTGAAGAGCTCGTCGAGGGTGCCGTGCAGGCCGTCGACGGGGAAGTTGCTGGCGAACATGCAGCGGTCGGGGCCGAAGGCGTCGATGGCGAACTCGAGCCACGGGGCGAACGCCGCCGCGTCCATCGAGCCGAGCGGCATGGCGAGGCCGGACAGCTTGCAGACCACGTTCTCCCCCACCGTTGCGAGCGCCGCCATGCCGGACCGCCAGAGCGCGAGCTCCTCGGGCGAGTCCGATCGGGGCCAGCCGGTGTGCTCCACCACCACGACGAGGTCGTCGAACGCCTCGAGCCCGGCGGCGGCGGCGTGGAGCTGGTCGGGGTGAGCCATGAGCTCGAAGAGCAGCCCCCGGTCCCGGAGGGCGGCGAGGACCTCGGCCGACGGGAGCGGGTCGGCCGACGGGCCCATCGGGCGGACGCCCCGGAAGCGAGTGGCGGTCATCTGCCGGTCGAGCTGGGCGATCGCCTCGTCGGTCGACGCGGAAGGCACGACCCCGCCGACGATGGCGTCGGGGTGCCCGTCGATGTCGGCCCGCCGGTCGAGCTCGAGCGTCTCCTCCACCGAATTCGGGCCCGTCGCCGCCGCCACGTTCACGAGCTTCTCCACGTTCCATCCCGCTGACTCCGCCATGTACGTCGGCACGTCGAAGCGACGCTTCATGCCGGTCACGTCGCCCATGCCCAGCTCCGTCCGGCCCGACAGGTACGGGTACCAGTCGGTCCGGGCCGGGTCCCAGAAGTGGACGTGGGCGTCGACCACGCGCGCCGGTCGTGGCGTCACGACGGCTCCTCCGGGGCGGCGCCGACGACCTCGCGCAGGATCGTGTCGAACCAGCCCGGCACACCGGGACCGCCGAGCACGAGGCTCCCCGCAGGGCGCGGGTGGCTGCGCAGACCGACCCAGCCGTCGCCGGCGACGAGCTCGGCGCCGGCCAGCGCGGCCGCGTCCTGGTCGCACACCAGGTGCGCCGCGAGGGCGGCGGCGGGACCGAGGGCAGCTGACCCTTCGAGGCTGATGGCGAAGGCCATGACCCGCTCGTTGGTGGCGCTGCGGCCGGCCCGGGCAAGCTGGGCCGCGGCCTGGGCGCGGCTGCGGCCGCCGGCGGTGACCGCATCGGTGAGGGTGAGGAGCCGAACGGGCCGATCGGTGGCCGCCGAGTGATCGGCGACGGCCCGCACCCACGCGGCGTCGGCCAGGATCGAGTCGGCGATGCCGACGTGCTCGACCAGCACCTGTTGCCACGGGGTCGGCGCCGAGCTCGCCGATGGGCTCCCGGTCAGGGCGACGACGACCGCGTCGAGCGGGCCGGTGTGCTGAAGGGCGGCGGCGAGGGCTCCGGCGGCGCCCTCGAAGCCGGCGGCGCGGCGGTCGACCGTCACGGTGTGGCAGGCCTGGATCCGTCCGGCGAGGGCCGCACCGACTGCCTCGGCTACTTCGGGCCGATCGGTGACGACGGCACACACCCCCTCGGCCGGTGGGCTGGCGGCACCGGTCGGCAGCCCTTCGAAGGCCGCCGGGAAGCGCGGGTTGCTCCCGCCCCCGCTGGCCTGGGCGGCCTCGGCGGCCGCGAGCGCAGCGGGCCCGACAACGGCGAGCAGGTGGGCCAGGTCGGTGCCGGGCTCGGCCTGCACCACCTCGAGGAGCCGGGGCGGGTCGACGACCGCAGCCTCGGATCCGCCGGCGAAGAGCACCTGCCCTCGGCACCACCCGAACGCCTCGCTCACGAGGTGGGCTCCCAGCGGCCCCAGTTCGTCGGGCTCGGGCATCGAACCGAGGGAGAGACCACCGGTCGAGGCCGAGCCGGAGCGGCCGCTCGCGGCGGCCCGACCCAGCGCGGCGGTCACCATCCGGGTGACGGCGATCGGCGACATGGCGTTGACGGCCACGCCCGCTGGCGCCCGGGCGCCGAGCTGCCAGGTCAGCGCAGCCACGGCCCGCTTCGCGCAGCTGTAGGCCCCGGCATCGGCCGCCCGCCAGCCCGACCCCGAGGTGACGCCGAGGACCCGCCCCCGGCCCACCGCGGCCATGTGCGGGAGGGCCGCGGCGAGGACGTTGCGATAGCCGTCGAGGTGCACAGCGAGCACGCTGCGCCAGTCGTCCTCCGTGCCCTTGGCGAAGCCGGTCGGCCGGGTGATGCCGGCGACGTTGACGACGGCGTCGAGCCGGCCGTCCTCGGCAACGATGCGGTCGACCTCGGCGCGCACGGCGTCGGCATCGGTGACCGATGCCGACGAAGCGCGAGCCTTCCCGCCGGCGGCGACGATGCGTCCCGAGGTGGTCTCCTCCGCCGCCGGGAGCCGCTCGGTCCCGTCGAGCGACACCAACGGGTCCAAGGTCACGACCGACCACCCGCCGCGTCCCAGCGCCCCGGCGATCGCCGCGCCGATCCCGCCGCCGCCGCCGGTGACGAGCGCGACGGGCGCTCCCTCCGCGCCTTCGCTCACGGGTCGAGAGCGCGCGGCGCGAGCTCGAGGCCGTCCAGCGCCCCGGCGTCGAGCCATTGCTCCAGCACGTCGCGGTAGGCGAAGAAGTCGCCGAGGCCGCGGCCGTAGTTGCTGTTGCGGGGCTTCATCGCGCCGGGGTCGCCCTCGTTGTTGATCCGGGAGGGCGTGCACGCCGACAGCACGAAGCTGCCGTCGACGAAGGACTCGAGGATCTTCTGCACCCAGGCGTCCTCGGCGTCATTGCTCACGTCGAACGTCTCGACGCCCTTGGCCTCGAGCAGGGCCACCGTGCGGCCGACGAACTCGGCCCCGAGCTCGGCCAGCTGCGTGTAGTTCACCGTCACGACGGCCTGCTGAGCGGGTGCCGGCATGATGAACAGGTTCGGGAAGCCCCGGCTCATCAGCCCGAAGAGGCTGACCGCCCCGTCGGCCCACTTGTCGGCCAGGGTCGTCCCGCCCCGGCCCACGACGGCGTGCCCGGCCCTTCGGGCCAGCGGCGTGAGCTCGGGTTCGAAGCCCGTGCCGTAGACGAGGCAGTCGACCTCGTACTGGCGGCCGTCGACGACCGGACCCGCCGCCGTCACGCGCTCGATGCCGGCCGGGCAGTCGACGAGGTGGACGTTGGCGCGGTTGAACGCCTCGAGGTACTCGTCGTGGAAGCACGGCCGCTTGCACAGGTAGCGGTAGTACGGCTTCAGGCTCTCCGCCACGCGCTCGTCCCTGACCACCTCGGCGACGCGGGTGCGGTGCTCCTCCATGACGCCGTAGTCGAGCTCCTCGGCGACGCGCATGAAGTCGCGCCCGCTCATGCCCTCCCGCCGGGGCGGGTGGTGGACGGCGGCGTAGTGGAGCGTCCAGCCGTCATCGGTCAGGTCCTCGTCGACCGGTCGGCCGAGCATGACCGACTGGAAGTTGTCCATGCGCGCCTGCTGCCAGCCGGGCGCGAGGCGCTCGGTGAAGGTCGGCTCGGTCGGGCGGTTGCCCCGCACGCCGACGGCCGACGGCGTTCGCTGGAACACGACGACCTGCTTGGCCCCCTCGGCGAGTGGGGGCAGGCACTGGATGCCCGATGCACCGGTGCCCACGAGGCCGACCACCTTGTCGGCCAGCTCCGTGAGCGGCTGGCCCGGACCGCCGCCGGTGTACCCGTAGTCCCACCGGGCGGTGTGGAAGGACCGGCCGGCGAAGTCCTCCATGCCCGGGATGGCCGGCAGCTTCAAGAGGTTGAGGATCCCGACGGCCAGCACGTAGTACCGGGCTGTCAGCGCGTCGCCCCGGTCCGTCGTGACCCGCCACCGGGCTGCGTCGTCGTCCCAGGCCGCCGCCGTCACCGCCGTGTGGAAGAGGGCGTCGGGCACGAGGTCGAACCGCTCGGCGATGGCCTCGAGGTGGCCACGGATCTCCTCGCCTGAGGCGTACCTCGTCGACGGGACGTAGCCGAGCTCCTCGAGCATGGGCAGGTAGATGTACGACTCGACGTCGCACATCACGCCCGGGTACCGGTTCCAGAACCAGGTCCCGCCGATGCCGCCCGCCTGGTCGACGATGCGGATCCGCTCGATCCCGGCCTGGCGCAACTTGGCGCCGACGACGACCCCGGCGATCCCGCCGCCCACGATCACGACGTCGGCATCGTCGGTCACCGGGGCCCGATCGGTGACGGGCGTGAACGGGTCCTCCCGGTACCGGGCGAAGTGCTCGTCGCGGGCGAGGTCCCGGATCTCGGCCCGCCCGGGCACGAGCCGCTTGTCCCGCTCGGCCAGGTACTTGGCGTGGACCGCCTCGCGATCGAACTCGGTAGCTGGCTCGCCCTCGGTCATCGCACCTCGATCGATGTGACGGAACTGTTAGAAGATACCGCACAGCACGAACGTCGATGACCCCGAGACCACGGTTCCTAGGCAGAGACCTCGATGTTGATCCGGGTGCGGTCGCCGTACGGGTAGCGCACGTCCACGGCGCAGAAGTCCCGGATCACCCGTTCCACGCGCTGGAGGGCGTAGTCGCCGCCTGCGCCGGTCAGGGTCGTGTCGAACCCCGGGGGCGCGACGTTCGGCGTCAGGCCGTAGATCTTGAACACGTTGGGCTTCAGACGGTTGCGCGTGAACTCGATGTTCCCGTGGAGGGCAACCGGGTCGAGCAGTTGGAAGACCTCGCCGAACGTGGCGCCGTCGACCATCCAGCGGTCGGTGGCGCGGAACGTCATCCGGCTGCCGGACTCCTTGACGATCTCGGCCAGGCTCGCGGCGAACTCGTTCGTCGCGGACCGAAGCTGCGCCTCCGCCTCGGCGAAGTCGACGGTGCCGAGGAAGTTGTCGGCCTCGGCGTCCTCGACGATGCCGTACTCGATCCACTCGGTGGCTGAGCTGACGCACACGCCCAGGGCGCCGTCGGGCAGGTCCGACGCGTCGAACGTCGCGATCGCCGGGTCGTCGAGCTCGTCCCAGCTCTGGTGCACCTGGGCCATGCCCTGCTCGACCCGGAAGACGTACCGGCCGTCGGCGAGCCCGTTGCCGACGAAGAGCTGCTGGCCGTAGGCCAGCGGTCCTTCCTCGGCCGTCGACATGTCCGGCAGCCCGATGTTGATCATGGCGAGGTCGGCCCAGTCCATGTCCATCACCGTCAGGCAGCGCTGCGTCAAAGCCACGTCGCACCCCTGGATCTCGGCGATCCTCGTGCCCTCGTCGAGCGCCGTGAGATGCTCCTCGATCTGCTCGTCGCTCCAGGTCGGGTCGATGGCCACAGCGCGCCTCCTCGGCGGACGGAGGGAAGGTCGGGGCACCGTAGCGAGCGGAGCCACCGGTCCGGAAGGGACGATCGGGCAGCAACGGGGGCACAACGCGCGACCTGGATCGAGTGACGGTCGGGAGGTCAGTCGCAGCGGCAGACGACGCTCTGGTCGAGGGCCTGCCAGCGGAACTCGACGGGCGGTGAGGATTCGCCACAACCCGTGCAGCTGATCCGCCAACCGGCGCCGACGCACGCGATCTCGAGTGGCGCCCGGCCGGTCGACAACCGCTTCGGCTTGACCCGTGGCTCGGCGACGAGGGGCAGCGCGGCGAGCTCCACCTCCAGATACGGCGCGTCGGGGTCGGGACGAGGAAGCCGGGCGTCGAGCGTTCGCAGCCCCGTGCCGCGGCACGGGTGCGCGCCAGCGCCTTGCGTGAAGCTGAGAAGCGCGTAGGCGGTCTCGGCCCCCATCTCGTCGGCGAGCACCGCCGCCCGCGACTCGAACCCCGCGCCGGGCCCCCCGCCTGCTGCCGCCGTCGCGACGCGCTCGTAGCGCTCGAGGTGCTCCGGCTCCGGCACCTCCATCGGCCCGGGCCCCGAGAGGAACGTGTCGAGCGCCTCGGACTGCTCGTCGAACACGCCGATCGCATCGGCGATGCGCTCGATCTCGTCGAGGAAGCCGTCGCGCTCGATGCGGTTGGCGGGATCCTCAACCGTCCCCTTGGCGTACATGATCACGAAGCGAGCCGCGATCCCGGGCTGCTTGCGCCGGAGGATGCGACCCATGCGCTGGATCATCTGGCGCCGGGACCGGCTCGCGCTCATGACGATGCCGAGGTTCGCGTCGGGGACGTCGACGCCCTCGTCGAGCACGCGGGGAGCAGCGACCGCGTCGAGCTTCCGGACGCGGAGATCGTCGAGGATCTCCCGCCGTTGACGCCGAGCGGTGGACCCGGTGATCAGGTCGATCGACACGTGTGGGTCCAGCCGGTTGATGGCGTGGTTCGCGGCGCGCACGGTCTCGGTGAAGACCAACGCCCCGTGCGAGTCACGGATCGCGTTGGCCAGCCGGCCGAGCAGCTCGTACTTGCCGCTGGACCGAGCGACGATCTCGCGCCGCTTGGAGAACGCCTCGAGGTAGTCGCGGGCCGCGCGACCATCGGCACCGGCGTCGCGCTCCGCGAGGTGCGCGATCGCGGCGAGGAAGTCCCCGAACGGCTCCAGCGGCATCCCTCCCACCTGGCGCAGGTGTTGGCGAGCGTTGACGAGCTGCTGCTCGGTCGCGCTGTACTCGACCCGCTCCTCGACGGTCAGCTCGACCCCGACCAGCGCCACCCGAGGCGGCGCGCAGACGCCGTCCTCGATCGCCTCCGCGAAGCCGTAGCGGTGGCAGATCCCGCCGAAGTACGGCAGCAGCAACTCGGTGACGCCGTCGTCGCTGCGTTCGAGCGTGGCCGTCAGACCGAGGCGTTCGTCGTACTGGCGGAGCATCGCTCGTCGCAGCGTCCCGCCCCCGAGCCCGTGACACTCGTCGGCGATGAGCAGCCCGTCGCCCCCGTCCGGCGGCACCGGCTTGTGCGCCGCCGCCGAGTGCCGAGTGGCGACGAGCACGTCGCACGACGCCGGCCGGTCCTTGCCGGTGTCGCCCAGCCGACCGATCCGGGCGTCGGGCAGCGCGGCGCGGAGCCGACCGTGCCACTGCTCCATGAGCACCCGTGACGGCACGACGACGAGCACGAAGCGACCCCGCTGCAAGGCGTCGGCGGCCGCGGCGATCGCCACGTCGGTCTTCCCCGAGCCGGTGACGGCCTCGATGACGCCTCGCCGGCCGCAACGCAGCCAACTGACGAGCGCTTCGAACTGCCACCGGTAGAGCGTCGGCTGCTCCGACGCCGCGGTCGACAGCGCCACTCAACGCCACCGCGGTGCAGACATGGGGAGGCCACGCTATCGGCCCCGACCCCTGCTGCCCGTGCCTCTACTGGCGGGTCATGGTGCACGCCGCGGCGCCGCAGACATCGACGGGGTCGCCGGTGCGGAGCCAGTGGGCGACCTGGTCGGTGGCTGCGTCGAGCTTGCGGGGGTCGCCGTGCGGGTCGCTGCCGGCGGTCATCGGCACGTTGCCGTTCGGCGGGGTGCCGAGCCCCCGGTCGGTCGTGTACCAGTAGACGAGGACCGAGCCCGCCGCCGGCGCGTCGCCCTCGATCGGATCGAGGCCGAAGCCGGGGTCAACCGACCAGTGGAGCCCCGGTGGGGTCGCCGGCGCCACGAGGCGGGCGCCGATCGTGCGGGCCTCTACCTCGGCGGCGACGTTCGCCACCTGGTGGTCGGCGAAGGCGGCCTGGAGGAACACCTCGTGGGGCGGCGTGCCTGCGAGGGGGTCGTCGCTCATGTGGTGGGCGTAGCCGTTCGCCTCGGCCCGGTCCCAGAGCATCTGCAGGAGCGCGAACGTGAGTTGCTGGTCGATGGCGCCGGGGTAGGCGGCGTAGAAGACCGCCCCGTAGGCGCCCTCCCAGTCGACGCTCCGGTTGAGGAGCGTCGAGTAGTTCATGCCGGGCACGCCGAGCACGGCGCGGGTGAGATCGGGGGCGAGGGCCGTGAGGGCGCCGCCCATGATCGCCCCCTGGCTGTTGCCGTCGTACCCGAGCGTCGCGGGGTCGATGAGCGGCGAGCCGGCCGGGCTCTGGAACGCAGGATCCGCGGCGAAGCCGCCCGGGTGGGCGAGGGCCCGACCGAGGAACAGGAAGTTGAGGAACCCCTGCTGCGCCCGGTCGGCCAGCGACGGGAACGCCGAGGCGTCGAGGAGGATGGCGGCGACGTTGGGCAGGTCGCTGGTCGACATGCCCCACCAGTCGACCGAGCACGGCGAGAAGCCCCGCTCCTGGAGCTCGCGGGTGCTCGACCCGTTCACCTCGTCGCGGCTGCCGAGCAGTCCGTGGCCGTAGAGCAGGGGGTCGGACGGGTCGAGGTCCGAGCCGCGGGCCACGTTGCACGTGAACGGGACGGTGACGGTGGGCTGCACGGGGTACACGACCGGGAGGCCGTCGTCGGACCCGAGCGTGTTGAACCGGCTCCCCGGCAAGGCGAAGGTGGGACCGATCAGGTCGCGCACCCCGATCGGCAGCCCCAGGCCGTCGGCGGCGTCCTCGACCTCGGGTGGGAGCGCGTCGAGGAGGTCGAGGACGGGCCCGTCCAGCGGCGGCGAGATGCCCGCCTCGGCCTGGACGGTGAGGTAGTTCGGCACCGTGACCGTACCCTCGATGTGGCGCATCGTCGGGCCGTCGGCGCGGTCCTCGACCAGGTCGATCGTGAAGTCGGGCGGCCGGCCGCTGACGATGCGGTCGGCGAGGTCGGCGTCGCCCAGCGCGGCGAAGGCGTCGTTGCGGATCGAGAGGGCCCGCTCGCTGAGGTTGCGCTCGCTCGCCACGGTGAAGTCCCAGGCCAGGTGGAGGTCGTCGCTCTGGACACCGGCCGCGGCGAGGGTGCCGAGGATCTCCTGGATGTCGGCCGTGCGGGGGTCGGTCGGGTCGGCGGTGCCGTCGCGGTGGGCGGCGAAGGCGGGCCCGGCGGCGATCACGGCCCCGCCAGCGTCGCGGAGGCGGCGGAGGGCGACGATGTAGCGGTGTCCCTCGGCCAGGTTCACCGCCGGCCGCAGCACGAGGAGCCGCTCGTCGTCGGTGGTGCCGGCGTTGGTGTCGAGCTCGCTCCAGAACGGGTGGCGCCGGCCGGTGTCGGCATCGAGGAGCACGATCGGGGCGTCAGGCCGCAGGTACCACGACAGGTCCTGCACGTGGTCGAGCGGGCTGCTCCAGGTGGCGTGGAGGTCGAGCCCTGGCACCCGGGCGAGGATCGGCGTGCCGGGCGAGAACCCGTCGTTGCGGTTCCACTCGTCCGGCCGGATCGGCAGGCCGGCGACGTTGCGGGGCATCGCCAGCAGGTCGAGGTCCACGCGCCGACCGGTGTCGGTTCCCCGATCGGGCACGGTGAAGAGGTCGTTCGGGAACGGCAGGAGGCAGTGGGCCGGATCGAGGTCGTCACACGTGCCGGTGACGTGCACGTCGGCGGGCCGGTCGGGCCTCGTGGGGTCGAGCGCGACCCCGGCCGTGACACTGCCGACGACCGGGGCGTCGACGGTCACCGCGATGCCGTCGTCGGCGACCTCCGCCGTCGCCCTGACGGCCGTGGCCGGCACCGCCGCTCGGGGCTCGTGCCGGTCGCCGCCCGCCGGCGAGGCCCCCGCCGCCCCGATCCCGCTGACGAGCACCGTCGCGATGAGCGCGCCCAACCGGCGCCGTGCGTCCCCCACGCCATGGAGGTTCGCCCACACCCGCCCGATCCCTGCCCGTCGCCCGGCGCCGATGGGTGATGCACCCACCGGCTGGCGCGCAGCTCAGCTTCAGAGGGTGTCGTTCCTCCGGGTGATTCGACCCTCGAACTCCTTGCGAGGATGGTGATTCGAGCCCGGCGTCCCGTCGTAGCGGTTCAGTTCGCGGCGGATCGACATGCTGGCGCTCTCACCCTGGTCGACCACGCTCCGCAGCGATTCGCCGTTCGGGCCCGTGATCCCGACGTCGGCACTGTCGCCAGAGGGCAGCTCGCCGACCACCAGCCCACGTTCGGCGGCCCAGGCTTCGAACTGGCTGTACCGACAAACCCGACCGACCTCCGTCTGGCCCCGGTCCCGCCCGGACGATCGATCGCGTGTCTACTCGTTGCCGTCGTCGAGGTGCGATCGTGGTCCGCCCCGCCAAGCACGCAGCGGTCTAGATCTCTTGGGGGCGGAGCCCCCGAATTTTGTGACGAGTTCTCATGCGGCTTTGCCGAGTCTCGCGCCGTTGATGTAGTCGGTGAGGGTGCGGTCGATCGTGTTCAGGGCGCGGCGGAGCTCGA
>JACDCH010000584.1 GCA_013694495.1 Acidimicrobiia bacterium
GTTCGATGGTGCGGGTGGGCGGCGGAGCGCCGGCGACGACGATGCGCACCCGGCCCCGGCCCGGGACCTCACCGTCCCAACCGGCGGCGGCGTCGAGGATGGCGGCCACCACCGCCGGCGCCCCGCACAGCAGGGTGACGCCGTGGCGCTCGACCCGGCGCAGGATCTCGGCCCCGTCGACCTTGCGCAGCACGATGTGGGTGGCCCCGAGGCCGGAGACGCCGTAGGTCATCCCCCACCCGTTGCAGTGGAACATCGGGAGCGTGTGGAGGTACACGTCGCGGTCGCTGACCTGCATGTGCATGGCGAACGTCACGGCGTTGAGCCAGACGTTGCGGTGGGTCAGCTGCACACCCTTGGGCCGGGCGGTGGTGCCGCTCGTGTAGTTGACGGTGGCCGTGCCGTCCTCGTCGGGGTCGAGCCACGGCTCGGGCTCGGTGTCGAAGCGCAGGAGCGCGTCGTCGGCCTCGGCGCCGATCACGAACCGGTGCTTCGCCGTGACGCCGGCCAACGCCCCGTCGACCTCGGGGTCGACCAGCAGCACCGACGCGCCCGAGTGCTCGACGATGTAGGCGACCTCCTCCGCCTTCAGGCGGAAGTTGATCGGCACGAGGATGCGGCCCCACCCGCTCACGCCGAAGAACGACGACAGCAGGCGGGCGCTGTTGTGGCTCACGACGGCGACCCGCTCGCCCTGGGCCACGCCGAGGGCGTCGAGGCCGGCCGCCTGGGCCCGGGCCAGCTCGCCGAGGCGAGCCCACGTGGGCGACCCCCAGCCCGGCACGGGCTGGTCGGGCTCGTCGACGACCGCCGTGCGCCCGCCGTAGACGGTGACGGCGCGGTCGAGGAAGTCCGACACGGTCAGCGGAACACGCATCCGCACACCTTCGCACGACTCCTCGGCGCGGTGCAGCGGAGTGCGGCGGACCAGGGGGGCAGCCGGTCCGTCCGCCCGGGACCGGCGCGCGCAAGCGGAGACAACGCGCACCGACCCGGTCACGAACCCGGGAACACGGGGTTTCGAAGGGGGCCGGTCAGGCCAGGGCGAACTCTGCCGCCTCGGCCTGGAGGCGGGTGTCGAGCTTGCGCTTGATGCGCTGCAGGGCGTTGTCGATCGACTTGACGTGCCGGCCGAGGTGGTCGCCGATCTCCTGGTAGCTCTTGCCCTCGACGTAGAGCCGCAGGACGTCGACCTCGAGGCCGGACAGCAGCTCGGCCATCGAGACCCGGAGCGTGGCCACCCGCTCGCCGGACAGGACCTGCTCGGCCGGGTCGGACCCGTGGTGCTGGGTGAGGAGGTCCTCGACCGAGCGCTCGCCGGGGTCGTCGGAGCCCCGCACCCCGCTGATGGAGACGTACTGGTTGAGCGGCTGGTGCTTCTGGCGGGTGGCGGTCTTGATGGCGGTGATGATCTGGCGGGTGATGCAGAGCTCGGCGAAGGCCCGGAAGCTGGCCTGGTACTCGGGGCGGAAGTCCCGGGCCGCCTTGTAGAGGCCGATCAGGGCCTCCTGCTCGACGTCGTCGGCATCGCCCCCGACCAGGAAGTAGCCGCGGCCCTTGGCCCGGGCGAACCGGCGGTACCGGTTGATCAGCGTCTCCAGGGCCCGGCGGTCGCCCTGCTGGGAGCGGGCGGCCAGCTCGGGGTCGTCGAGCTCGATGAGGGCCCGGTTGGCGGCGACGGAGAGGCTCGAACTCATGGTGCGTGGTCCCTGGGGTGGTGCGACGAGGGGTGCTTCGATCAGGTCATCGACAACATGACCCGTGGTAACTAGCCATCTTGGGGACCACCGGGTGGTGTGTCAATGGTCACTACGGCCTAGGGCCGGGTTTCTCCGGGCGCGAAGGTGGCGTTCGGGTCCGGAACGGTCAAATCTTCCGGCGACGTGCGACTTCGTACGTCGCAATGGCCGCCGCAGCAGCCACGTTCAGCGATCCGAGCCGTCCCCGGAGGGGGATCGAGGCCACCGCGTCGCAGCGCTGGCGGACGAGCCGGGACAGCCCCGAGCCCTCGGCGCCGAGCACCAGGACCACCGGGTCCTCGGCGAAGGGGAGCTCGTGCAGGGGCGTGTCGCCGGCGCCGTCGAGCCCGACCACCCACAACCCGGCCGCCTTGAGCCGCTCCAGCGCCGCCGGCAGGCCGCCGACCAGGGCGATGGGGAGATGCTCGATCGCCCCGGCCGCCGCCTTCGTGACCGTGGCGGTGACGTGGACCGAGCGGTGGCGGGGCAGGACCACGCCGGTGGCGCCGGCGCACTCCGCCGAGCGCAGGAGGGCCCCGAGGTTGCCGGGATCGGTGACGCCGTCGACGGCCACGAGGAAGGGCGCGACCCGACCCCCGTCCGCGCCGGTGGTGGGGCGGACCAGGTCGTCGAGGTCGGCTTCGGGGAGCGGGGCGGCGAAGGCCACCACCCCCTGCGGCGCCTCGGTGCGGGCGGCGGCGTCGAGCTTGGTCCGGGCCACGACCTTGACCTGGACCCGCAGGTCCTTGGCCAGCTCCGCCAGGTCGGCGAGCGGCCCGTCGAGGCTGCCGCCCTCGCCGGGGGCGAGCCAGACCTCCCGCACGCTCCGGATGCCGGCCAGCAGGAGCTCGCGCACGGCCTGGCGCCCTTCGACCTGCTCGCCGCCCAGCCC
>JACDCH010000594.1 GCA_013694495.1 Acidimicrobiia bacterium
CAGCCCGGGCGCGCTGCAGCGCGAGCAGCGCAGCCGGCCCTCGCCGGCCAGGGCCGCCAGCACCGGCGGCAGCGCGGTCATCGGGGACCGCTCATGCACCACGGTCCATGAGCTGCTCGAAGAGGTCGAAGAGGTAGGCGCTGTCGTGGGGACCCGGCCCGGCCTCGGGGTGGTGCTGCACGGAGAAGGCCGGTGCGTCGAGCACTCGCAGCCCCTCGCACACGCCGTCGTTCAGGTTGACGTGGGTGACCTCGGCGATGCCGGCGAGCGAGTCGACGATGACGGCGAAGTTGTGGTTCTGGCTCGTGATCTCGACGGCGTCGGTGTCGAGGCGCCGGACCGGGTGGTTGCCGCCGTGGTGGCCGAACGGGAGCTTCTCGATGCCGCCGCCGATCGCCGCCCCCAGCAGCTGGTGGCCGAGGCAGATGCCGAAGACGGGCACCTGGCCGAGCAGGCCGCGAACGGCGTCGACCGCGTACGGGACCGACGCCGGGTCGCCGGGGCCGTTGGACAGGAAGACCCCGTCGACCCCGCGGGCGAGCACGTCGACGGCCGGCGTCGAGGCGGGCACGACCTCGACGGTGGCGAAGCGCGACAGGTGGCGCAGGATCGTGGTCTTGATCCCGAAGTCGTACGCGACGACCCGGCGGGCGCCGCCGCCGACCGTGTACGGCGCGGCCGTCGTGACCGTGGCGACGAGGTCGACGCCGTCGGTGCCGGGCTCGTCGACAGCCGCCTGCTTCAGCGCGCCCTCGTCGGCCGTGCCGAACGCGCCGGGCATGGCGCCCCGGTCTCGGATGTGGCGGGTGAGGCGGCGGGTGTCGACCCCGGCGATGGCGGCCACGCCGTGGTGGCGCAGCCAGGCATCGAGGTCGCCCTCGGCCCGCCAGTTGCTGCGCCGGCGGGCGAGGTCGCGGATCACCATCCCCCGGCAGAACGGTCGGGCGCTCTCGCCGTCGATCGAGTTCACGCCGTAGTTCCCGATGTGCGGGTACGTGAAGGTGATGATCTGGCCGGCGTAGCTCGGGTCGGAGAGCACCTCCTGGTAGCCCGAGAGCACCGTGTTGAAGACGACCTCGCCCGAGGCGACGCCGCCGGGCGGGTCGGCCCCGATGGCCTCGCCCTCGAACAGGGTGCCGTCGGCCAGTACGAGCGCCGCTTCGCGGATCCCCCTGTTCTTCGGCAGGTGGGTCGCGCCCGTCGAGACGCTGCTGCCGAAGAACGAGTCGGTCGGGCTGGGGTCGGTCATCGGGTGGGCTCCCCGTCGAGGACCACGGGTTCGCCCCGCAGCAGCGTGTGGCGGACACGGCCGGTGAGGGTGCGGCCGGCGTAGGGGGTGTTGCGGGCCCGCGAGGCGAGCCGGGCGGGGTCGACCGTCCAGGTGGCCGAGGTGTCGATGACGCACAGGTTCGCCGGCCGTCCGACGGCGAGGTCGCCGCCGTGCTCGGCGGCGACGCCGGCGATGGCGGCCGGCTGCCACGAAAGGAGGGCGAGCACCTGGGCCAGCGGGGCGTCGAGCTCGGTGAGGGCGAGGGCCAGGGCGGTCTCGAGGCCGAGCATCCCCGGCGGCGCCTCGTCGAAGGGGAGCTCCTTGCGCTCGGGCTCGTGGGGGGCGTGATCGGTGGCGATGGCGTCGAGGGCGCCGTCACCCAGGCCGGCCTTCACGGCGGCGACGTCGGCCGCGGTGCGCAGCGGCGGGTTGACCTTGAACACGGGGTCGTAGCTCGCGCACTCCGCGTGGGTGAGGGTGAAGTGGTGGGTGGTGGCCTCGGCCGACACCGGCAGGCCGCCGGCCTTGGCCGCCCGCACCATGGCGATCGAGCCCGCCGTCGACAGGTGCTGGAAGTGGATGGTGGCCCCGGTGAGGCGGGCCAGGGCGATGTCGCGCATCACCATGAGCTCCTCGGATTCGGCCGGCTGGCCCGGGATGCCGAGGCGGCTCGACCACTCGCCTTCGTGCATGTGGCCGCCGGCGGACAGCGCCTCGTTCTCGCAGTGCTGGGCCAGCACGACGCCGAGGCCCGAGGAGTACTCCATGGCCCGGCGCATGAGACGGTCGTCCTGGACCCCGTTGCCGTCGTCGGTGAAGAGGCGCACGCCGAGGCCGGCCAGCTCGGCCATGCCGGTGAGCCGCTCCCCCGCCCGGCCGACCGTGATGGCTGCCGAGGCCCGCACGTCGCACGAGCTCACCCGCCCGAGGGCGAGCACCTCCCGCACCACCGCGGCGCAGTCGATGGCCGGCTCGGTGTTCGGCATGGCGACGACGCACGTGAACCCGCCCAGCGCGGCGGCGCGGCTGCCCGACTCGATCGTCTCGGCCTCCTCTCGGCCCGGCTGGCGCAGGTGGGTGTGGAGGTCGACGAGGCCGGGCGCGACGACGCAACCGCCGGCATCGATCACGTCCGGCGCCGAGAGGTCGGCGCCAACGGCGGCGATGCGACCGTCGTCGATGACGACATCGGCCACCCGCTCGCCGGAGGCATCGAGCACCCGGCCGCCCTTGATCACCAGCGCGCTCATCGCCCCCTCCCCAGATCAACTGGGGGCAGCAAACCGGTGAATGGGCGCGATAGCTGCCCCCGATTGCGGACATGGGGGGCGGGGCTGGGGGCGAGCGAGGGGGCGGGGGTCACGAGAGCGCTCCGGTACCGAGCAGCAGGTAGAGGACGGCCATGCGGACGGCGACGCCGTTGCGGACCTGGTCGAGGATGACGGCCCGGTCACTGGTGGCGGCGTCGGCCGAGATCTCGACGCCCCGGTTCATCGGTCCGGGGTGCATCACGAGGACCTTGTCGTCGAGGCGGTCGAGGCGGGCCCGGGTGAGGCCGTACCCGGCCGTGTACTCCCGGAGGCTGGGGATGAGCGCCTCGGTCGTCCGTTCGGTCTGCATGCGGAGCAGGCCGACGACGTCGACGCTCCCGAGGACGCCGTCGAGGTCGTGGCTCACGGTCACCGGCCAGCCCTCGAGGCTGGGCGGCAGCAGCGTGGGCGGGGCGACGAGCACCACCTCGGCGCCGAGGGCGGTGTAGGCGAGCACGTCGGAGCGGGCCACCCGGCTGTGCTTCACGTCGCCGACGATGGCGATGCGCATGCCTTCGAGGCCGCCGCGGTGCTGGCGGATCGTGTAGCAGTCGAGCAGCGCCTGGGTGGGGTGCTCGTGCCAGCCGTCGCCGGCGTTGATGACCGAGACCCGGTCGTGGACCCACCCCGCCACGCGGAGCGGGACGCCGGCGGAGCCGTGCCGCACGACCAGGGCGTCGATGCCCATGGCCTCGATGGTCTCGACCGTGTCCCGGACCGACTCGCCCTTCTTCACCGACGAGGAGCTGACGCTGAACGTCATGGTGTCGGCCGACAGGCGCTTCGCCGCCGTCTCGAAGCTGAGGCGGGTGCGGGTGGAGTCCTCGTAGAACAGCGACACGACGGTCTTGCCCCGGAGCGCCGGGGCCTTCGGGATGGCCCGGGCCGACACCTCGACGAACGTGTCGGTGAGCTTCAGCAGCTCCTCGAGCCCGTCCCGCCCGAGGTCGGCGACGGAGAGGATGTGCCGGTGGAGGCGCGTCGCCGTCACTTCAGCATCTCGCCCAGGTCGACGCCGTCGTCGTGCACGTCGACGGCCTCGTCGCGGCGGGTCGGGAGGTTCTTGCCGACGTAGTCGGGCCGGATCGGCAGCTCCCGGTGGCCCCGGTCGATCATCACGGCGAGCTGCACCGCCCGGGGGCGGCCGTAGTGGTGGAGGGCGTCCAGGGCGGCCCGGATGGTGCGGCCGGTGAAGAGGACGTCGTCGACGAGCACGATCGTGCGGCCGTCGACGTCGAAGGGGATGTCGGTGACCTCCTCGGGGAGCACGGGCCGGACCCCGATGTCGTCGCGGTGCAGGGCCACGTCGAGGGTGCCGACCGGCGGCACGTCGCCCGCGATCTGCTCGAGGTTGCCCGCCAGCCGGCGGGCCAGCGGGACCCCGCCGGTCTGCAGCCCGACGAGGGCGACGTCGTCGGCCCCCTGGTTGCGCTCGAGGACTTCGTGGGCCATCCGCCACAACGCCCGGTGGACGTCGTCGCCGTCCATCACCCGGGTCCGGGCCACGAAGACCCCGCCGTAGGGCGGCGTCTTGCGGCGCTCTCGTTCGGCCATCGGCCTCGCATCTCCTGTCCGTGCGGGCCTCACGGGACCCGCTTCACGGTCAGGGAGGCACCGTAGCAACCGGCCCGCCCCCCGGCCGAACCCCGTTCCGGGCGCGCCGGAGCCCGCGCCCGGCCGCAGGGTCGTGCCCCCGGCCGGACGCGGGCTTGTCGGCTCAGGTCACCGGCGGGCGACGGCGGCGGTGGCGTCGACGACGCCCTCGCCGTAGAGCCCGTTGAGCGCCGTGCTGCCCTGGCAGGCGGCGTTCCAGGTGGCCGGGCGGCCTTCTTGCGTGTAGTCCTCGAAGCCACCGACCGGGCAGGCGTGGTCGGCCGCGGTGCTAAGGAGGATCTGTCCCACGACGTCAGGGTCGAGCGAGAAGCCTCGGCTCCGGTTGCCCTGACCGTGCGCCTCGACCACGAGGGCAGCGACGCCGGCCACGTGGGGCGAGGCCATGGAGGTGCCCTGCAGGTAGGTGTAGAAGCCGCAGTTCCGGCCCCGACTGTCGCAACTGCTCACCGAGAAGTCATCGGTCGGCTGCCCGTTCGCGTCGGCCAGTCCCTCCTCGATCGCGACGTGTAGCGGGTACGAAGAGAGGATCAGGTTCGACGGGATCCGGTACGTGTCCGTGCCGAAGCCGTCCCGGAACCAGCCGCCGGGAGCTGAGATCTCGACATCGGGGAGGCCGTAGTTCGAGTAGTCGGCCTTGGCCCCGCTCGGCCCGATAGCGGACACCGACAGGACGTGCGGACCCTCGCTCGGGAGGTCGAGGCAGTCGTCGGTGACGGTGCGCTCGGCCGGCGGCGCCCCGTAGTCGGGGCTGGTCGCGTCGAACCGGGTCGGCGTCGCCAGGTCCGTGTGGCCGTTGCCGGCCGCGGCGACGAGCGTGACGCCGCGTTCGTGGGCGTACTCCAGCCCGGCGATGACCGTCTGGCGGATGAACGCTTGCTGGGCCAGCTCCTCGTCGGTGACGGCGCCCGAGACGTAGTCGTCGCGCGAGTCGCAGTTGTAGAGCCACGGGTCGGTGTAGAAGCTCATGTTGACGACGTCGAGTCCGGCGTCGCCGGCGTAGGTGAGGGCGGCGACGGTCTCGTAGACGAAGAAGTAGCCGCTGTCCTGGCCGGCTCGCACGTTCACGATCGTGGCGTCGGGGGCGACGCCGGCGATGCCGACGCCGTTGCGGGCTGCGGCGACTGTGCCGGCCACGTGCGTCCCGTGCCCACCGTCGTCGACGTTCGCCGGGTCGATGCAGGTGGCGACCTCGCAGGGCCCGTCGATCTCCGGTATGTCCATCGTGAAGTTCCGGCTGAGCGAGGCTGAGAAGTTCGGGGCGATGTCCGGGTGCGAGGCGTCGACGCCGGTGTCGATGATCCCCACCGTCACGCCCCGTCCCGTGGCCCGGCGCCAGGCGCCGTCGGGGTTGGCACCGATGGCGGCCATGTCCCACTGGCGGTCGGCCAGGGGTTCGGTGTTGCGGCCGCCTCCGCCACCGGGGCGGCGCCCACCGGCGTCCTGGTTGTTGGCGACGGCGGTGCGGTCGGCGGCGGTGGGTCGCTCCTCGGCGAAGCGGTGCGGCATGCCGGGACGA
Organism: Acidimicrobiia bacterium; assembly: GCA_013694495.1. Lineage (GTDB taxonomy): Bacteria > Actinomycetota > Acidimicrobiia > Acidimicrobiales > JACDCH01 > JACDCH01. Next base: position 5,711 of record JACDCH010000594.1, read on the forward strand.
GCCGTGCCGACGGCGTGGTTCGCGGCCGCGCCAGTCACGGCGTCGTCGGCCCGCACCTCGGTCAGGAAGGAGTCGTCGGCGGCCTCGACCAGGGCGATGCCGGCGGCCTCGTTGACGTCGACGACGCTGCCCCCGGCGGCGGTGACCGCTTGGAGCGCAGCGGCCCGATCGGCGCCCTCGAAGGAGACGACGAACTCCTCGGCGCCGGTCTGGACGCCGCGGGCGGACGCCGTCGCCGGCGTGGTGGGTGAGGCTCCGGCGCTGAGCGTCGAGGCGAGAAGGGCGCCGCCGGCGATGATGCCGACCGCGACCGAATGAGCAGTTCGCATGGATCCCCCGTTGTTTGGTGGCAGATCCGCCCGCGAGGCAGCTGATCGTAGTCACACCCGACGACTCGCGTACCCGATGTCTGCGCGTATCGCGTCGTGGCGGCCACCTCGGCCTCGACCGCGGGGTGTGCGTCAGGCCAGGAGGTGCGTGCGGGCGAGGACGGCGCGCAGCCGTTCGACGCCCTGGAAGCGCACGGCCGGCATGCCGGCCTCGAGCGCGCCGACCACGTTCTCGGCCCGGTCGTCGACGAACAGGCACTCCCCCACCCCGGCCCCGATGAGGCCGGCGGCGGCCACGAACGCCGCCGCATCCGGCTTCGCCAACCCGATGCTCGAGGAGTTGACGACCACGCCGAACGCATCGCCGATCTCGACCGACTCGATGTCGGCCTCGAGCCGGGTGGTCGCGTTCGAGAAGCAGGCCGTCGAGTGGCCCTCGTCGCGGACGCCACGCACGAGCGCCAGCACGTCCTCGTCGATCGTGAAGGCGTCGGCGACCCACAGGGCCACCACCTGCTCGGGGTCGCAGCCGTGCCGCTCGGCCACCCGCCGGCCGACCTCGGCCCGCCACGCCTCGTCGGTGAGCTCGCCGACGGTGGCCCGTCCGAGGAGCTCGGGTTCGAGGGCGACGGCGGCGAGGGCGCCGGGCTCGAGCCCGAGCGCTTCGTCGCCCCGGGTGATGGCGCCCTCGTCCCAGTGCCGCAGCACGCCGTCCATGTCGACGACGAGGACGCGCGGCCGCGCTGCCCCCGCCCACCGCCCCTTGTCGCGCACGTCCTTGGCCACCTTGGCGAGCACGCCGTTCACGAACTTCGGTGAGTCGTCGGTGGAGAACGTGCGGGCCAGCTCGACGGCCTCGTCGATGACGATCCCGAGCGGTTGGTCGGGCAGGAAGGTGAGCTCGTAGGTGGCGAGGCGCAGCAGGGCCCGGTCGATCGACGGCATGCGGGCGACCGTCCAGCCTTTGGCCCGGCCGCCGACGACGTGGTCGAGCAGCTCGCGGTGGTCGCCCACCCCTTCGGCGAGCATCGCCCCGTAGCCCACCGGCGCGATCGGCTGTACGGCGATCACCTCGGCCGGGTGGACGCCCTTCGTCTCGGCCTCGTAGAGCAGCTCCAGCGCCCGTTCACGCGCCTGCCGGTTGGCGTGGGTCCCGTTGCTCATCACATGGATCGCTCTCTGGCCGCCGGGACCCAGGAGGGTGCCTCGTCAGCCCCTCGGTTGGTTCGCCTTGGCCGCCGGCGTCCCGGCGGCCATCCGCTCACGCCTTGGAGATGTACTCGCCGGAGCGGGTGTCGACCTTCACCTTGTCGCCGACGTTGATGAAGAGCGGCACCTGCACCATGGCGCCGGTCTCGAGCTTGGCGGCCTTCTTGGCGCCCGACACGCGGTCGCCCTGGATGCCCGGCTCGGTGTCGACCACGGTGAGCTCGACCGATGCGGCCATGTCCGTGCCGATGATCTCGTCGTTGTACACCTGCATGACCATCACGGTGCCGTCGACGATGTAGTTGGCCGCGTCGCCCACCGCCGCCGGCGGCACGTGACGCTGGTCGTAGGTGGTGTTGTCCATGAACACGAGGTCCTCGCCATCGCGGTAGAGGAACTGCATCTCCCGCTTGTCGACGACGGCCTGGTCGACCTTCTCGGCGGCCCGGAACGTGCGGTCGACGACGGCGCCGTTGCGCACGTTCTTCAGGGTGGTCCGCACGAAGGCGCCGCCCTTGCCCGGCTTCACGTGCTGGAACGACACCACCTGGAACAGCCCCTCGGGGAGGTCGAGGGTCATGCCGTTCTTCAGGTCGTTGGTCGAGATGGCCATGCGGGATCCTTCGGTGCGTGGGTGAGGCAGCGGCTGCCCGCGGGGGTGACGAGGAGGCTGTCCTCGATGCGGACGCCACCGTGCTCGGGGAGGTAGACCCCCGGCTCGACGGTGACCACCGAGCGGTCGGCGAGCGTAGCGGCCTCGTCGACGGAGAAGCTCACCCGGGGGTCCTCGTGGATCTCGAGGCCGACCCCGTGGCCGGTGCCGTGCGAGAAGGCGTCGCCCCAGCCGGCGGCGACGATGATGTCGCGGCAGGCGGCGTCGACGGCCCGGCACGAGGCGCCCTCGCGCACGGCGGCGACGCCGGCGGCCTGGGCCGCGGTGACGACGTCGAGCATCCGCTGCTGGGTGAGCGACGGGGAGCCCACGACCACCGTCCTCGTCATGTCGGAGCAGTAGCCATCGACCTTGGCCCCGAAGTCCAGCACCACAAGGTCGCCGGCGACGATGCGCCGCCCACCGGGCCGGTGGTGGGGCTTGGCCCCGTTCGGGCCGGACGCCACGATGGTCTCGAAGCTCGGCCCCGTCGCCCCGAGGCGGCGCATCTGCATATCGAGCTCGAGGCCGAACTCGGCCTCCGTCGGCTCGTCGAGCAGCCGCTGGCGGAGCTGGTCGAGCGCCGCCGACGCGATGGCCGCGGCCGCCTCGATCCGGGCCACCTCGCCGTCGTCCTTGGCCACCCGGAGCTGCTCCACCAGGCCGTCGGTGGGCACGAGCCCGGCGACGAGCGGGAACCACGTGGCCACCATGTCGCGGTGCTCGGCCACCGTGACCTGCTCGGCCTCGAACCCGAGCCGCAGGCCCGGGCAGGCCGCGCCCAGGTGCTCGTACTGGCTGGCGGCGGTGAGCCCGATCCGCACGTCGGCCTCGACGCCGGCCGCGGCGAGCTGCTGCGTGGCCTGGTCGCCGTAGCGCCCGTCGACGACCAGCAGCATCGAGTCCGGGAGCACGAGCAGGCGGCCGGCCGACCCGGTGAACCCCGTGAGCCAGCGGATGTTGACCAGGTTCGTGACGAGCAGGGAGTCGGCCCCCTCGGCGACGGCGGCCCGCAGCCTCGGGGCCCGACCGGCCACGTCCATCGGCG
>JACDCH010000604.1 GCA_013694495.1 Acidimicrobiia bacterium
GTCGCCGGGCTGGCTCGAGCCGTGGTCGTCCCGCCGGCCCCGGCGGTCGCCGTAGAGCAGGCCGGGCCCGGCCGCCGTCCCGTCGGCCCGCACGGCACCCAGGCTCGGCACCATGGCGGCGACGTTGACCGCCAGCACCGGCTCGCGCAGAGGGCGGGCCACCTGGCGCAGCGCCTCGCCGACGTTCGCCCGCCAGGCCTGGTCGATGTCGTGCTCGAAGGCACCGGGGAACGGGCTGACGATCGGGTGCGGCACCCGGGCCCGGGCCAGCACGTTGCCGTCGTCGTCGGCCGCCACCGCCTTCACCGACGTCGTGCCGATGTCGATGCCGACCGTCACGCCCACGGACCGAACGTACTGTCGGCGCCGTGCTGGAGGATGCCGTCGTGCCGGTCGAGCGCCGGAGGCGCTGGGGGCCTGGGGGCGGGGCCCCGGAGCAAGAACCCTTGCGCAGCAGCCGAACGGGTGAGCTCGAAGTCAGACCTCGACGACAGTCGCGGTGGACATGCCGCCACCGGCGCACAGCGCGGCGACGCCGATGCCGCCGCCGCGACGGCGCAGCTCGTGCACGAGCGTGGTCAGGATCCGGGCGCCGCTGCAGGCGACCGGGTGCCCGAGGCCGACGGCGCCGCCGTTGACGTTGACCATCTCGTGGTCGAACCCGAGCAGCCGGCTCGACCCCACGGCCATCGACGCAAACGCCTCGTTGATCTCGACGAGATCGACGTCGGCCAGGGTGAGTCCGGCCCGCTCGAGCGCGCGAGGGATGGCGACCGTCGGAGCGAGCCCCGTGCGGCGGGGCGCGACACCAGCGTTGGCCCACGCCCGGATGGTGGCGATCGGCGTGAGCCCGTTGGCCGCGGCGTAGCCGGCATCGGCCACCACCACCGCGCAGGCGCCGTCGTTGAGCGACGACGAGTTGCCCGCGGTGACGGTGCCGTTCTCCTTGAACACCGTGGGCAGCGACGCCAGCTTCTCGAGGGTGGTGTCGCGCCGGGGCTTCTCGTCGTGCTCGACGAGGACGTCGCCCACGGCGAGCGGGAGGATCTCCTCGGCGAAGCGACCGTCGTCGGTGGCGGCCACGGCCCGCAGGTGCGAGTGGTACGACCAGTGGTCGGCCTCCCCTCGCGTGACGCCCGCCTCCTCGGCGGTGTTCTCCCCGACCGTGATGCCCATGTTCAGGTTCGGGGCGTCGGGGGTGTCCGGGTGCGTCGGCGAGATCCAGGGCTCGCCGTACTTCGTGGTGCCCGGCGTCTGGCTCATCGACGCCGCCCCGCCGGCGATGACCACCCGCTCCATGCCGGCGAGGATCTCCGCCGCCGCGGTGTTCACCGCCGACAACCCGGAGGCGCAGGCCCGCTGCACGGCCATGCCGGGCGTGTCAAGCGGCAGACCGAGGGCGATGGCGGTGTGGCGGGCGATGTTTCCACCGCCCTCCATCACCTCGCCGAGCACCACGTCGTCGACGTCGTCCGGGTCGACGCCGCTGCGCTTCAGGGCCTCGGCGACCACGGGCAGGGCGAGGTCGAAGACCGACAGCCCGACGAACGCACCCTTGCGGGCGACGCCGATGGGCGTGCGAACGGCGGACAGGAGCACGGCGGGCATGGGCCAAACGTACCTGACACGAGTGTCAGCTACTGTCGGCCGGCGTGGGGATGCTGGCCGGACGGACGGCGATCGTGACCGGCGCGGGGCGGGGCATCGGCCGCGGCGAGGCCGTCGCCCTGGCGGCCGAAGGCGCGACGGTCGTGGTCAACGACCTCGACGCGACCCAGGCCGGCGCGGTCGTCGCCGAGATCGAGGCAGCGGGAGGCGCGGCGCTGCCCGACAGCAACGACGTCGCCGCCTGGGACGGTGCCCGCGCCCTCGTGGCCGGGGCGGTCGAGCGCACGGGGCGGCTCGACGTGCTGGTGAACAACGCCGGCTTCCTGCGGGACCGCATGTCGTTCTCGATGGACGAGGCCGAGTGGGACGATGTCGTGCGCGTGCATCTCAAGGGCCACTTCGCCCCGAGCAAGTTCGCAGCCGAGCACTGGCGGGCCGAGGCCAAGGCCGCCGGCGACGCCCCGCCCCGCGGCGGCGCCATCGTCAACACCGTGAGCGAGGCCGGCCTCTACGGCGGCACCGGCCAGGCCAACTACGTGGCGGCCAAGTCCGGCATCGCCGGCCTCACCGTCGGCCTCGCGCGGGAGCTCGAGCGCTACGGCGTCCGGGTCAACGCCATCGCCCCCCGGGCCCGCACGCAGATGACCGAGGCCGTGCTGGGCGACTACGCCGCGCCGCCGGCCGATGGCGGCTTCGACGAGTGGGACGCCGGCAACATCGGGCCCGTCGTCGCCTGGCTGGCGAGCGACGAGGCCGCCGACGTCACCGGGCAGGTCATGGTCGTGTTCGGCGGCCGCATCCACCTCTTCGAGGGGTGGACGATGGTGGGCGAGATCGAGCAGGACGAGCGCTGGTCGGTGGAGGCCATCGCGGCGCGACGTCCGGAGCTGTTCGGGGAGTGCCGACCGGGCCTCCCCCGCATGGGGTTCGGGAGGTAGGGACGTGCCGGCGCTGACCGAGTTGAAGGGCAAGGACATGGGCCGCCAGCGGGTGCGGATCGAGTGGGGGCCGGCGAAGACGTTCGCCGTCGCCGTCACCGACAGCTCGCCCGAGCACCAGGCCGAGGACGCGATCGTGCCGCCGACGTTCCCGTTCGCGTGGGGCTACTGGGGAACGCTCGAGGGTCGGGCCGGGGGCCTGCCGATCGAGCAGCTGCGGGGGCCGGGCCGGATGATCCTGCACGGCGAGCAGGAGTTCGAGTACCACCGCCACGCCCGCGTGGGCGACGTGCTCGAAGGCACGGCCCGCATCGCCGACGTCTACGAGCGCGACACGGGCAGCGCCACGATGGAGTTCTACGTGCTCGAGACGTCGTGGACCGACGCCTCGAGCGGCGAGCCCGTGGTCGACGCCCGCTTCACGCTGATCGTGCGGGCCAAGAACGAGACGCCTGGGTAGCTACCAGCTGATCTCGTCGAGGAACGTCGAGATCAGGTTGCTGGTGGACCGCGGGTTGTCGCCGGCGGCGAGGTGCCCGGCCTTCTCGACGATGGCGAGGCGGGCGTCACGCATGATGGCGACGAGCTCGACGGCGGCGTCGCCCGACAGCACGTCGCTGGTGCCGCCCCGGAGCAGAAGCGACGGGCACTCGATGCGCCGGGCGTCGTCGTCGACGCCCTCCATCACCGACACCGCCGGCGGCGGCACGCCACCCGCCTCTTCGACCGCCCGGTTCCAGCGCCGGCCCATCCCGTGCTTCCAGATCCAGCGGCCGTCGGCGCGCTGGCGCAGGTTGCGGGTGAGCGACTCGGGCCGGAAGGACCGGCGGTACGGCAGGTACTCGGCGATGAACGCGCCGGCCTCCTCGAGCGAGCCGAAGCTGTCGTGGGCCCGCATGAAGTCGACGATCTTCTGCACCCCCTCGGCCTCGAGGCGGTGGCCGACGTCGATGAGCGCCAGCGCCGCCATGCGACCGGGATGGGCGGCGCCGAGCCGGAGGGACGCCAGGCCGCCGAGCGAGGCGCCGACGAAGGCGGCCCGATCGACACCGAAGTCGTCGAGGAACGGCAGCACCGCAGCGGCCAGGGCCTCGCGCCCCCACGGCGTGTCGGCGGGCAGCGGGTCCGAGTCGCCGTGGTTCGGGAGGTCGGGCGCGAGCACGTGGTACCGGTCGCGTAGCGAGGCCCCGAGCTCCTCGAACATGTAGGCGGTCTGGCCGCCGCCGTGCAGGCACAGCACCACCGGCGCGGTCGACGGGCCCCATTCGAGGTAGTGGACCTGGCGGTCGCCATCGACGACGGCGAAGCCGCTGCGCCCGTCGATCGGGCAGTCGTGGCGGGGCACGACGTCGTCGGGGTGCACCTCCGGCTCGGCGGCCTCGCTCACAGGAACCGGATCTCCCGGCGGGCGAAGCGCCACTCCCCGCCGGCGTCGCGCCGGAGGTCGTCGTGGTAGCGGCCCGCCGAGGTGATGGCGTACCCGCCGTCGACCTTGGCCACGAAGGTGAAATCGGTGACGGCGAAGGCGGTGTCGCCGGACGCGTCGACCTCCACGTCGGACTGGGCGATGAGGTGCTTGCCCCGGCGCTCGGGCGGCATCGACCCCTCCAGGAAGGCACGGATGGCAGCCCGGCCCTCGCTCGTGCGACCCATCACGACGAAGCGCGCGTCGACAGCGAACAACTCGGCGAAGGCCTCCCAATCGCCGTCGTCGCAGCGCTGGCAGTAGCGCGCCAGGAGCCGTTCGATCTCCGGTTCAGCCACCGGGCGGACGGTACTGTGCCGCCCCTATGGCGAACATCCTCGAGTTCCTTCGCGGTGTGTTGACCGACCCGGAGGCCCAGGAGGCGTACCGCGCCGATCCGGAGGGTTACGCCACCCGCTCGGGGTTCGCCGACCTCACCGGCGAGGACGTCGTCGAGGCCATCGGGATGCTCCGCCGCTCCTTGCCGAAGCCCGTGGCCGACGCGCTGGCGCCGTTCGACGACGACGACGAGCTGCCGGGGGCCCGCACGGGCATCGACGAGCGCGACCTCGACGCCGCCCTGCGGATGCTCGACTTCGCCGTGGGCCGCGCCGACGGCGCCGGGGCGGGGGTCGACGAGCCGTCCCACGCCGACGATGACGACGACGACGAACCGGAGGAGCACGACGAGCCGATCGAGGTGGAGTCCGAGCTGGACTTCTCGCCGGCAGCCACCGGGACGCCGCCGACCCCGCTCGCCGCGGTCACCATCTCGATCGATGACCTCCCCTCGGTCGCCGCGTTCGGCGAGTCGCTGACCTCCATCGCCGTCGAGGCCCGCGAGCGCTTCACCGACGTCCTGCGCCAGGCCGAGCAGGACGCCAACACCATCCGCAGCGACGCCCACCTCGAGGCCGGCAGAATGCAGTCCGAGGCGCAGGCCGATCGCGAGTCGGCCCGCCAGTACCTCGAGCGCACCAAGGTCGAAACCGACGGCGTGTTGGCCCGGGCCCTCCAGCAGGCCGACGACGCCCGCAACCAAGCCGACGAGCTGATGGCCGCCGTCACCGCCGAGTCCGAGGTCACCCGCGCCGAGCTGGCCGCCCGCCGGTCCGAGGTGCGCACCGCCGAGCGCGAGCTCAAGGAGCGGCTCTCCGGCATCGACTCGATCTTCCGTACGGTGCTGCGCGACGACGACGAGGACGACTGACCGACCCTCCTTGGCGTCGACCGAGCGGAGCGAGGGCGACAACACTCGCAGGAACGGAGCGAAGCGAGTGACGGCGAAGAACTAGTAATGCCGGAGCGCCGCCGGCAGGGGTCGCCGGTGCACCACCACGAGCTCCTGCACGGCCCGGGTGAGCGCGACGTAGAGGAGGCGCAGTCCCGAGGCG
>JACDCH010000608.1 GCA_013694495.1 Acidimicrobiia bacterium
CTTCGGCGCGTCGGTCGCCGGCGTCGACGCCGGCCGGCAGGGGATCGTGCCGGTGTCGATCGCTCCCGGGCGGTCGGTCACCGTGCCCGTACCGCTACGGGTGCCCCGCCGGCCGGGACGCGCCGTCGTCGACGTCGGCGAGGGGCTGCTTCGCCTCGACGTCGACGTGGTGCGAGGCGGCGACGAGCCCTGGAGCGCCCTCGAGCGCAAGCGCCGCCGGCTCGGCTACGAAGCCGAGCACCGCCAGGCGACGGAGCTGGTCGCGTCGGTCCTCCCGCCGGGCGGTCGCCGCCGCTTGCTCGAGATCGGTGGCGGCACCCACCCGCAGCTGGCCTGGGTGGGCGGGCACGACGTCGTCGACGTCGACATCAGCCTGCCCCTCCTCGAGCTGGGCAGCCTGTGGTTCGCGGCCCGGGCGCCCGCCGACGTCGCCGCCGGCCTCGCCTTCCTGTGCGCCGACGCCACGACGCTGCCGTTCGACGACGGGACGTTCGACGCCGTCGCCATGTACGCCACCCTCCACCACTTCGCCCGGCCCGAGGCCCTCCTCGCCGAATGCCGCCGGGTGGTGGGGCCGACCGGCGTCGTCGCCATCCTGTGCGAGCCCGTCGGCGCAACCCTCGAGGAGCCTGACATCATCCGCGACCTTGCCAAGGGGATCAACGAGCAGGTGTTCACGATCGACGAGTACCGGCGCATCGCCGGCGCAGCCGGCCTCGACCTCGTCACCGGCGTGCTCGCCGGGGGCTCGCTGCAGGCGGTCCTGCGGCCGGCGGCCGCCTCGGGCGAGACGTTCGACGTCGCCGTCGCCACCGGGGTGGTGCGCTGATGCCGGCCCGCCGCGACATCCATTCGATCCTGCTCATCGGGTCGGGCCCGATCGTGATCGGCCAGGCCTGCGAGTTCGACTACTCCGGCACGCAGGCCTGCCGCGTGCTGCGGGAGGAGGGCTACCGCGTCATCCTCGCCAACTCGAACCCGGCGACGATCATGACCGACCCCGAGTTCGCTGACGCCACCTACATCGAGCCGCTCGACCCCGACATCCTCACCGCCATCATCGAGCGCGAGCGGCCCGACGCCGTGCTCCCCACCCTTGGCGGCCAGACCGCGCTGAACCTCGCCATGGCCCTCGTCGAGCGGGGCGTGATCGCCGCCGGCCCGGGCACGCCCGAGCTCATCGGCGCCTCGGCGGAGGCCATCGCCACGGCCGAGGACCGCGAGCGCTTCAAGGTCGCCATGCAGGGCATCGGCCTATCCGTGCCGGCGTCGGGCACGGCCCACACGATGGACGAGGCGCGCGAGGTGATCGCCACGCTCGGGCTGCCGGTCGTGATCCGCCCCGCCTACATCCTGGGCGGCAAGGGCACCGGCATCGCCTCGACGCCGGAGGAGTTCGAGAAGGTGGCGACGATCGGCCTGGCCGCCAGCCCCATCTCGGAGATCCTCGTCGAGCAGTCGATCGCGGGGTGGAAGGAGTACGAGCTCGAGGTCATGCGGGACAGGGCCGACAACTGCGTGATCATCTGCTCGATCGAGAACCTCGACCCCATGGGCGTGCACACGGGCGATTCGATCACGGTGGCCCCCGCCCAGACCCTCACCGACGTCGAGTACCAGAAGATGCGAGACGCCGCCTTCGCCTGCATCCGTCGCGTCGGCGTGGAGACCGGCGGCAGCAACGTGCAGTTCGCCATCGACCCGACGAACGGCGACATGGTCATCATCGAGATGAACCCTCGGGTGTCGCGCTCGAGCGCGCTGGCGTCGAAGGCCACCGGGTTCCCGATCGCCAAGATCGCGGCGAAGCTGGCCGTCGGGTACACGCTCGACGAGATCCCGAACGACATCACCAAGATGACGCCGGCCAGCTTCGAGCCCGTCATCGACTACGTCGTCACCAAGGTGCCGCGCTGGGCCTTCGAGAAGTTCCCCGGCACCCTCGGCGTCCTCGGCACGTCGATGCAGTCGGTGGGGGAGGCCATGGCGATCGGCCGCACGTTCCCCGAGTCGCTGCAGAAGGCGATGCGCTCGCTCGAGCACGGCCGGGCCGGGCTCAACTGCGACCCGGCCGAGGCCGAGCTGGACGCGCTGGGCGACGACGAGCTCGTGGCTCGCGCCTCGGTCGGCACCCCCGACCGGCCGTTCCAGCTCGAGGCGGCCCTGCGCCGGGGCATCGGTGTCGAGCGGGTGGCGGCGTCGACCAGGGTCGACCCGTGGTTCCTCGACCAGATCGAGCAGATCGTCGACGAGCGGGCGCACCTGGCCCAGGTCGGGTTCGCCGGGATGGCCCGGCGCGACTGGCGGCGGGCCAAGCGCCTCGGGTTCAGCGACGTGCAGCTCGGCTACCTGTGGTCGGTCGACCCGGACGCGGTGCGGGCCGCCCGCGTGGCGGCGGGGGTCGCGGCCACGTTCAAGACCGTCGACACCTGCTCGTCGGAGTTCGCCGCCGAGACGCCGTACCACTACTCCAGCTACGAGGACGAGGACGAGGTCGTCGCCTCCGACCGCGACAAGGTGATCATCCTCGGCTCCGGCCCGAACCGCATCGGTCAGGGCATCGAGTTCGACTACTGCTGCGTGCACGCCAGCTTCGCGCTGCGCGATGCGGGCTACGAGACGATCATGGTCAACTGCAACCCCGAGACCGTGTCGACGGACTACGACACGAGCGACCGGCTGTACTTCGAGCCGCTCACCTACGAGGACGTCATGAACGTCATCGAGGCGGAGCAACCGCTCGGGGTCATCGTGTCGCTCGGCGGTCAGACACCGCTGAAGCTGTCCGGGGAGCTCCCCCGCGACCTGGTGCTCGGCACGAGCCCCGAGTCGATCGACCTCGCCGAGGACCGGGACCGCTGGAACGGGCTGTGCGCCCGGCTCGAGATCCCGCAGCCCGCCGGCGGCACGGCCGCGGACGTGGACAAGGCGTTGTCGATCGTCGAGCGGATCGGCTACCCCGTCCTCATGCGGCCCTCCTACGTGCTGGGTGGTCGCGCCATGGAGATCGTCTACGACGACGACGGCCTGCGCAGGGCCATGGAGGCCCTCGCGGGCTTCGGTAGCCTGGGCAAGGAGGGCGGGCTCTCCGCCGAGCGCCCCGTCCTCATCGACCGCTTCCTCGAGGACGCGACCGAGGTCGACTGCGATGCGATCCGCGACGAGGCCGGCGGCTTCGTGATCGGCGGCATCATGGAGCACGTCGAGGAAGCCGGCGTGCACAGCGGCGACAGCGCCTGCGTGCTTCCGCCGCACTCGCTGTCCGACGAGACGCTGGCGGTGATCACCGAGTACACGCACCGCATCGCCGACTCGCTGGGCGTCGTCGGGCTCATCAACGTGCAGTACGCGGTCAAGGCGAACCAGGTGTTCGTCATCGAGGCCAACCCGC
>JACDCH010000621.1 GCA_013694495.1 Acidimicrobiia bacterium
TGTCGAGGGTGGCCCAGCCCACGCCGCGGTGGTCGAGGTGGTTGACGTAGCTGTCGCCGAAGAACACCGCGGTGGGGTCGGGGAACACGACCACGTCGGGGCGTAGGCGCCGGATCCGGGCCACCACCGCCTCCCGGAGCCCGGCGGTGGGCTCGGACTCGCCGTCAGGGACACCGACGACCTCGGCCGAGGCCAGGCCGAGCACGGCGGCCGCCTCGGCCACCTCGCCGGCCCGGGTGGCGGCCAGGGCGTCGGGATCGGTGGTGGGATCGGTGCTGCCCTTCTCCCCCCGGTTCACCACGACGAGGTGGACCTCGGCCCCGCCCGCCGTCCAGGCGGCGAGGGTGCCGGCGCACGCCACCTCGGGGTCGTCGGGGTGGGCGAACACGGCCACCGCCCTCGCCGGCACGTCGGAGAAGATCATCGCGGCTTCGCCGAAAGGGCATGGCCTCGCGGCTTCGCCGGAAGGGCGTGGCCGGCTTCGCCGACGTTCCTCCGGTTCCGACCGACGAGGCCTCGCAAGCTCGGCCGTCGGTCGGCGAATGCGCCGATAGGCCCGGAGAGGGCTTCGCCGCAGGAGGCCGATCGGCGCATTCGGGACATCGTGTGGACGCTTGGCGCGCAGCTCATCGAGCTGGTCGCCGGTAGGCGGGTCATGCCGGCGACGACCGGAGAGCGGCGACGGTGCGGTCGATGGCGGCGTCGTCGACGTCGAGGTGGGTGACGAGGCGGACCACGCCGACGGCGATGGTGGCGGCCCGCACCCCGGCGGCGGCGAGGTGGGCGAGCAGGCCGGCCGGATCGGGCGGCGCGAACACCACGACGTTGGTGGCGGCGGTCGCCGGATCGAGACCGCACGCCCCCCACCGCTCCCCCACCGCATCGACCAGCCGGCGGGCCCGGGCGTGGTCGTCGGCCAGGCGCTCGACGTTGTGATCGAGGGCCACGAGCCCGGCGGCGGCGACCACGCCGGCCTGGCGCATGGCGCCGCCCAGGCGCTTGCGCTCCACCCGCGCCGCTTCGATCAGGTCGGCCGCCCCCGCCAGCATCGAGCCGACGGGCGCCCCGAGGCCCTTCGACAGGCAGCACATGACGGTGGTGGCGTGGGCCGCGTAGGTGGCTGCCGGGATGCCGGTGGCGACCTCGGCGTTGAACAACCGGGCCCCGTCGAGGTGCACGGGCACGCCGAGCGAGGCGATCGCGGCGAGGTGCTCCAGGGGCCAGGGTCGTCCGCCGGAGGGCATGTGCGTGTTCTCCACGCAAACCGCCGAGACCGGCAGCCAGTGGTGAGGGCCGCCGGCTTCGACGAACCAGGCCACCTCGGCCGGGTCGAGGCTGCCGGTGCGGTCGTCGACCGTGAGCGCCTGGGCCGAGCCGTTCGTGCCGAACGCGCCCTGCTCGTAGGCGACCACGTGCGAGCGCTGCCCGGCGATGACCGACGTGCCGGGCGCGCCGAGCAGGCGCAGCGCGATCTGGTTGCCCATCGTCCCCGACGGCACGTACACCGCCGCCGCCTTGCCCACCCGCTCGGCGAACGCCTCCTCGAGGGCCCGCACCGTCGGGTCCTCGCCGTAGCCGTCGTCGCCCACCTCGGCGTCGGCCATCGCTTTGCGCATCGCCGGGGTGGGCCGCGTGACGGTGTCGGAGCGGAGATCGACGACGGGCTCGGACGGGCTCACGCCGCGGCACCGTAGCGTCGCCGGCCGTGCCCCCTGCCGGAACCGACGAGCTGCTCGACCTCGCCCTCGATGCCGCCGCGGCCGCGGCCGCCGTCTTGCTCGAGCGCCTTCCGACGGCGCGGGCCGGCGCCACCACCAAGACCTCGGCCACGGACATGGTCACCGCCACCGACCGGGAGGTCGAGGCGCTCCTGCGCGACCGCCTCCTCGGCCGCCGGCCCGCCGACGGGTTCCTCGGCGAGGAGATGGGCGAGACGCCGGGCACGAGCGGCATCCGATGGGTCGTCGACCCGATCGACGGCACCACGAACTTCCTGTACGGCCATCCGGGCTGCAACGTGTCGGTGGCGGCCGAGGACGGCGAGGGCTCCGTCGTCGGCGTCGTCGTCGACCCGCTGCTGCGGGACACGTTCGCCGCCGCACGGGGTGGCGGCGCCCACCGCAACGGCACCGCCATCCGCTGCCGGCCCGCCGACGACCTCGCCGACGCGCTGTGCGCGACCGGCTTCTCCTACGACCCGGACCGCCGCGGGCGTCAGGGCGAGGTGCTGGCCCGGGTGCTGCCCCACATACGCGACGTCCGCCGCCTCGGCGCCGCCGCCCTCGACCTGTGCTCGGTCGGCTGCGGCCGGGTCGACGCGTACTGGGAGAAGGGCCTCGGTCCCTGGGACCTGGCGGCCGGCGGCCTGATCGCCCGGGAGGCCGGCGCCCGGGTCGAGCTGGAGGGCACCCTCGGCTTCGTGCTGGCCGCCCCGCCGGGGCTCTTCGCCGCGCTTCGTGACCTTCTGGTCGATTCCGGCGCCCCCCGGGCGTGAACGTCACGGGACCGTAACGCCCGGACCAGGGACCTCACAGGTTCACGTGCAAGGGTGGCCAGCCATGCCGCCGACGATCGAAGGTCTCGCCGGCCAGGTCCGTGTGAGCCGCGACGGCGGGGTCGTGACCATCGCCCTGCACGGCCGCCTCGACGCCCACGCCGGGCTCGAGCTGCTGGCTGCCCTGCAGGAGGAGCTCGAGGGCGGCGCCGACCGCATCGATGTCGACCTGCTCGCGGTCGACGACTGGTCGCCCGAGGGGGCCCGGGCCCTGCGCCGGTGCCGCCGCCTGGCCCACGGCCTCACCGACGGGCTGCACTACCGCACCGCGGCCGGCGCCGGCCACCAGGCGCTCCTCGACGCCTACAACGACGACGACCCCGACGACGACGAGTAGGTCGGCCGGCGGGGCGCCGTGGCGCGTCCCCCATCCCGGTGCCCCCATCGGCGATGATGGCGGGCGATGGGCACCCGGATCCTGGCGGTCGAGGACGACGAGCGCATCCGCACCGCGGTGAAGCTCGCCCTCGAGGAGGAGGGGTGGATCATCGAGGAGGCCGAGACCGGCGAGCTCGCCCTCGAGCACTTCCACCGCAACCCGGCCGACGTGGTGCTGATCGACATCATGCTCCCCGGCATCGACGGGTTCGAGGTGTGCCGCTCGATCCGCCGCACGTCCGACGTGCCGATCGTCATGGTCACCGCCCGGGTCGACACCCACGACGTCGTCGCCGGGCTCGAGGCGGGGGCCGACGACTACCTCACGAAGCCGTTCGCCCCGAAGGAGCTGTCGGCGCGCATCCGCGCGCTGCTGCGCCGGGCCCGCACCCCTGACCACGCCGCCGGTTCCACGCTCCGCTTCGGCGACCTCGAGCTCGTGCCCGACCAGGGCATGGTCCGGGTGTCGGGCCGCGAGGTCCACCTCACGAAGACGGAGTTCCGGCTCCTGTGCGAGCTGGCGTCGAGCCCGGGCCGGGTGTTCAGCCGCGAGGTGCTGCTCGAGCGGGTCTGGGGCTACGGCTACTTCGGCGACGGTCGCCTGGTCGACGTCCACGTGCGGCGCCTCCGCACCAAGGTCGAGTCCGACCCGGCCAACCCCCGGCACGTCGCGACCGTGCGAGGCCTGGGCTACAAGCTCCAGGGGTGACGGTCACCGACCTCGCGGTGCCCGACGGCGTCTCGCCCGCAGCCCGGGCCCGGGGGGTCCTGCTGGGCGGCCGCCCCGCCCGCCGCCTCGGGATCCGGGCCCGCATCACCCTCTCCTTCGGCCTCGGCGCCCTGCTGCTGTCGACAATTCTCGCCGCCACCACCTACACGCTCACCCGGTCGAACCTGGTCGACGCCCGTGAGCGCAACGTCGTCCGCCAGACGTACCTCAACGCCCGGCAGGTGCTGCAGACGCTCCCCCGCGAGCCCGAGACGATGCGCGACCTCCTGGCGTCGCTGCAGACCCCCACCGGTTCGAACCCGATCGTCTTCCAGGACGGCACCGCGTTCCCGCTGCAGCCGATCCAGTTCGGCGAGGACGCGCTGCTGCCCGAGCTGCGCCGGGTCGTGCTCACCGACGGGCTGCCCGCGCTCATGCGCTACGACCTCGACGGCGTGCCGCAGCTCGCCGTCGGCATCCCCCTCGCCGTGCCCGACGTCGACGCCGCCTACTTCGAGATCGTCGACCTGTCCGAGACCGAGGCGACGCTGCGGGCCCTCGGCCTGTCGCTGCTCGGGGCCGCCGCCCTCACGACCATCGCCGGCGCCGCCCTCGGGTGGTGGGCCAGCCGGCGGGCCCTGCGCCCGCTGGCCGACGTGAGCGAAGCGGCCGAGGCCATCGCCGGCGGGCGGCTCGACACCCGGCTCGCTGCCATCGACGACCCGGACCTCGGCACCCTGGCCACCTCCTTCAACGACATGGCCCAGGCCCTCCAGGAGCGCATCGAGCGCGACGCCCGCTTCGCCTCCGACGTGAGCCACGAGCTGCGCTCGCCCCTGATGACCATGGCTGCGGCCGTCTCCGTCCTCGACGGCCAGCGCGAGGGGCTCGAGGAGCGGGGCCAGCAGGCCCTCGACCTCGTGACCGCGGAGATCGACCGCTTCCGCCAGCTGGTCGAGGACCTGCTCGAGATGAGCCGCTACGACGCGGGGGCCGTCCGCCTCCAGCCGGAGGACATCCGGCTGGCCGAGTTCGTGCTCCAGGCGGTCGGCGCGTCGGGGTACCGGGACGTGCCCATCGAGCTCGACGCCGACCTCGCCGGCGTGGTGGTGGTGGCCGACAAGCGCCGCCTGGCCCGGGTCGTGGCCAACCTGCTCGACAACGCGGCGAAGTACGGCGAGGGGGCCACCGCGGTGTCGATCCGAAATGCCGAGGGCGTCGTGCAGCTGGCCGTCGAGGACCTGGGGCCGGGCGTGCCCGAGGACGAGCGCCAGCTGATCTTCGACCGGTTCAACCGCGGCGGCCTCTCGGGCCGACGGGGCTCCAGCGAGGGCGTCGGGCTGGGGCTCGCGCTGGTGGCCGAGCACGTCCGCCTCCACGGCGGCACGGTGTGGGTCGAGGACCGCATCGACGGTCGCGACGGCGCCCGCTTCGTGGTCGAGCTGCCGACGGACGATGCCGGATGAGGGCGATGACGACGACGAAGCGGTTCACGGGCCTCGCGGCGGCGGTGCTCCTCGTGGCGCCGGGCGCCGGCTGCGGCCTGCCCGACGACGACCGGCCCCGCGTGATCTCCGAGGACGAGGCGCCGCTCGTGCTCGCCTCGCCCGAAGCCGCGTCGTCCGGCGCGGGCCGGAGCAACGCGCAGCTCTACTTCGTCAACGAGCTCTCGCGGCTCACGATCGTGCTGCGCCCGGTGCCGGTCGACGACCTCGAGGAGGCGATGGAGGCGCTGCTGGCCGGACCGACCGACGACGAGCGGGGCCGGGCGATCTCCACCGCCATCCCCGTCGACACCGTGCTGCTCGATGCCGAGATCGATGCGGAGACCGGGATCGCCACCATCGACCTCGGCCCCGCCGGGGGCGGCGTGAGTGCGGTCGGCGGCGAGGAGCAGCGCACCGCGTTCGCCCAGCTGGTGCTCAGTGCGGCCGAGGTCGACGGCGTCCAAGCGGTGCGGTTCGAGGTCGAGGGCACGGCCATCGACATCCCGACCGACGCCGAACCGACCGCCGACCCGGTCACGCCGGCCGATTACGCCGCGCTCGACCCGACGCTGCCCCCGACGACGGCGCCTGTTCCCGCGGCCACGAGTACGCCGGTCACCGTCGGGGAACCCCCGGGATGAGGTACGAGACCGAGGCGCTGCTCCGACTCGCCGTCGCCGTCGCCCTCGGCGCGGTCATCGGGGCTGAGCGCGAGGCGGGCGAGCAGCCAGCCGGCCTGCGCACCCACATCGCCGTGTGCCTCGGCGCCTGCCTGTTCGGCGTGGTGTCGACGCTCGGGTTCTCCGAGTTCGTCCGCGCCCGGGCCGACACCAACATCCAGATCGACGTCACGCGCGTGGCATCGCAGGTCGTCGTCGGCATCGGCTTCCTCGGCGCCGGCGTCATCTTCCGGCAGGGCACCGCCATCAAGAACCTGACCACCGCCGCGTCGCTGTGGGTCACCTCGGCGGTCGGCCTCACGGCCGGCGTCGGCGACATCGGCACCGCGGCGGTCGCCACCGGCATCGTGGTGGCGGCGCTGCTCGCGCTGCTGCCGATCCGCAACTGGCTCCGCCGCCGGGTAGCGCCGGACCGGCGGGAGGTGCGCATCAAGCTCACCGCCGGCCACGGGCCGGGCGAGATCATCGAGGCGCTCCACGGCCTCGACGACGTCAAGGTCGGCGAGGTCCGAGTCGACAAGTCCGACGGCTGCTACGTGGTGATCGCCGAGCTGAGCGGCCGCCCGAGCGCGGGCCTGCACAGCCAGCTGGCGGCGGTGGCGGCCCGCGACGACGTGTGGGGAACTCGGCGACTACGGCGCTCAGGACCGCTCGTAGCGCCAGCCGCTCTCGGGCATGTGCAGCCGGTGGCGGGCACCGGCCACCAACGGGTCGGCCGTGTCGTAGCCGGCGTCGCCCGCCCACAGGATCCCGATCCCGCCGTCGAGGTCGACCACCTTGGTCGCGAAGTACGACAACGGCGACGTGGTGGCGATGTCGAGGGCGGCGGCCGCGGAGGGCCAGGTGGCCACCGCCTGCAGGGTCACCCACGTCGGCGGGACGAGCTCGATGGCGCCCTCGGCGTGGCGGAACAGCGCGCCGGCGGCGTCGGTCCACACGTGGTCGCCGATCTCACCCCCGTCGACCACGACGTCGGCCGCGCCGGCCGGGAGGGCGGCGACGAAGAACCACGTCGAGAACCGCTTCGGGGTGGACTCGGGTGGGATCCAGTGCGAGAAGGGCACGAGCGCGTCGGGCGGGAGCACGACGCCCGTCTCCTCGGCCGCCTCCCGCACGGCCGCCTGCCGGGCGACGCCCTGCTCGTCGGCGCCCGGCCCGGCCGCCTCGACGTCGGCCGCCTCCACCTTGCCGCCGGGGAACACCCACATGCCCCCGAAGGCCTGCCCGGCGTTCTTGCGCAGCATGAGCGTCTCGGGCGGCGCGCCTCCCGGCCGGTCGCGCAGCAGCACGACGGTGGCCGCCGGGATGGCGTCGGTCACTTGCAGGTGGCGATGCCGCCGTCGACCGGGATGACCGCGCCGGTGACGTAGGCGCCCGCCCGCGAGGCGAGGTAGATGGCGACGCCGGCCATGTCGTCGGGGCGGCCGATGCGGCGCATCGGCGCGGTCTTGGCGATCTGGTCGCCGAAGGCCTCGAGGGTGGCCGCCATCATCTTGGACTCGAACGGGCCCGGGGCGACCGCGTTGACGGTGATGGTCGGGGCCAGGCTCCGGGCCAGGTGCCGGGTGAGCTGGTGCACCGCGGCCTTCGACGCCGAGTACGAGAACGTCTCCATGATCGGGACCTGGATCCCGTCGATCGAGCCGATGTTGATGACCCGGGCCGGGTCGTCGTCGATGGCCGCCGCCCGGAGCTGGGGCAGCAGGAACTTCGTGAGGTGGAACACGCCCTTCACGTTCAGGTCGAGCACGCGGTCCCACGACGTGTCGTTGTGCTCCTCGATGGGCACGCCCCACGTGGCGCCGGCGTTGTTGACGAGGACGTGCAGCGCCGGTTCCCGGTCGGCCAGCGCCGCGGCGAGGCCGCGGCAGCCGTCCTCGGTGCTGACGTCGGCCGGCAGGCTCGAGCACTCGCCCACCGCCGAGAGGTCGGCCGCGACCTGGTCGCACACCTCGGCCTTGCGGGACGAGATGTAGACCTTGGCGCCGCCCTCGACGAACCCTCGGGCGATCATCAGCCCGATCCCCCGGCTCCCGCCGGTGACGAGCACCACCTTGCCCTTGACGTCGAACAGCCCCCGGTCGCTCATGCGGGCGAACCTAGTGAGGCCGCTCGTCGAGGCACCGACGTCGGTCCCGTCGACGCGGCCGAAGCCCGCCGAAGGCGCAGGGGGTCTGGGGGCGGAGCCCCCAGGTATCGGCCGCAGGGCGACGAAGTCGGCCGAGGACCGGAGCAGTCCCGAGCGGAGCGAGGGTCGACCGAACTCGAGCGAACGGAGCGAAGCGAGTGAGCTCGAACCTCAGCCGAAGAAGACCTTGGCGACGTCGTAGAGATCTTTGCTGATGAGCTTGAGCTCGCCGGTGGCCTCGCCCAGCGGGACGCGCACGATCTCGCCGGCGTGCAGGGCGACCATGTGGCCGAAGGCGCCGTCGTGGACGGCGTCGATGGCGGCGATGCCGAAGCGGGTCGACAGAACCCGGTCGAAGGCGGTGGGCGTGCCGCCCCGCTGGATGTGCCCGAGCACGACGGCGCGGCTCTCGTAGCCCGTGCGCTCCTCGATCTCCTTGGCCAGCGCGTCGCCGATGCCGCCGAGGCGGGCGTGGCCGAAGGCGTCGACCTCGCCCGACGAGTGGGGCTGGAAGGTGCCGGCCTCGGCGGGCACCGCGCCCTCGGACACGACGACGATCGACGCGTAACGCCCCTTTGCCTCGTGGCGGTGGCGGATGGCCGCGCACACCTCCTCGATGTCGAAGGGCTTCTCCGGCAGCAGCACCATCGTGGCCCCGCCGGCGATGCCCGCCCACAGCGCGATGTGGCCGGCGTGGCGGCCCATGACCTCGACCACCATCACCCGGTCGTGGCTTTCGGCGGTGGTGTGCAACCGGTCGATGGCGTCGACGCACACCTGCACGGCGGTGTCGAAGCCGAAGGTGAGCTCGGTGGCCGACAGGTCGTTGTCGATGGTCTTGGGCACGCCGACGACCTTGGCCAGGCCGTCGGCCGTGAGCTTGCTGGCCACCCCGAGCGTGTCCTCGCCGCCAACGGCCACCAGCGCGTCGATGCCGAGCTCGTTCATCGTCGTGCGCACCTGCTCGGCCCCGCCGTCGAGCTTGTAGGGGTTCGTGCGCGACGAACCGAGCATTGTGCCGCCCTTCGGCAGCGTGCCCCGCATGGTCTCGACGCTGAGCGGCATGACGTCGCCCTCGAGGACGCCCCGCCAACCGTCGCGGAAGCCGACGAGCTCGTCGCCGTACACCGTCTCCCCCTTGCGCACGACGGCGCGCAGCACCGCGTTGAGCCCCGGGCAGTCGCCCCCACCGGTGAGCATGCCGACCTTCATGCGACGGACCCTAGGACCTCGCGGCGGCCCGTTCTTCGACGTAGAGGTCTCGGACCCGGACCCGTCGACCAGGAGCGCAGCGGCCACGCCACCGGCCAGCACGCCGATCGACAGCACCAGCCCGGCCACGGCTGCGGTACGGGTCGCCACGTCGCGAACCGAGGCCCGGGCGCCGTCGCGCCGGTGCCTGCGTAGTCTCCCCCGGTGCTCGACCAGGCCCCCGTGCGCCGTCCGGTCGCGGGCACGGTGGCCGTGCTCGTCGCCGTGAGCGTGTGGGGCGGCGTGGCCGTCGTGGCCCGGCTCGTCGACGAGATCGACGGCCTGGTCCTCGGGTTCCACCGCATGTGGATCGGGGCTGCCAGCACGCTCGTCGCCTTCTACGCCACCGGCCGGCGCCTGCGGTGGCGGAGCCTGCGCCTCGCCCTCCTCGGTGGCCTGGCCTTCGCCCTGGACATCGTGCTGTTCTTCAGCGCCCTCAAGCACACGACCGTCGCCAACGCCACCGTGGTCGGCGCGCTGCAGCCCGCCCTGGTGCTGGTGGTGGCTGGGCGCATGTTCGGGGAGGTCGTGACGGCGCGGCTGGTGGCCTGGTCGGTCGTGGCGATCGCCGGTGTGGCCGTCGTCGTGTACGGCTCGTCGGGGGCCCCGGTGTGGAGCGTGCGGGGTGACCTGCTGGCCTGCGGCGCGCTGCTCGCCTGGACGGCGTACTTCATCGCTTCGCGCCGGGTGCACGACGTCATCCCGCCGTTCGAGTACCTCACCGCCATGCTCGTGGTCGCCACCGTCGTCGTCGCCCCCATCGCCCTCCTCGGCAGCGGGCGGCTCGACCCGGGCGGCGCCGGCGAGTGGGCCTGGATCGCCGGCCTCGCCATCGGCTCCGGCGGCCTCGGCCACCTCCTCATCAACTGGGCCCACGCCCACATCGACCTCTCGGTGATGTCGCTCCTCACGCTGGCGGTGCCCGTCGTCGCCGTGATCAGCGCGGCGATCTTCCTCGACGAGGGCATCGGCTGGGTGCAGGTGCTCGGGATGGCGATCGTGCTGCTGGCTGTCGGCGTCGTCGCCGTGCAGTCGTCCCGCACGCCGGCCGGCGCGCCGCCGGAGCCGGCGCCGTCGGTCGCATAGCTTCCGCACATGGCCTACGTGCTGGCGATCGACGCGGGGACCACCGGCGTGCGGGCCTTCGCCCTCGGCGACGACGGCGTCCCGCTCGGCTACGCCTACCGCGAGTTCCCCCAGCACTTCCCGCAGCCCGGCTGGGTCGAGCACGACGCCGACGACATCTGGGCCACCACCGAGGCGGTGTGCGCCGAGGTGCAGGCCGCCCACGGCCGGCCGAGCGCCATCGGCATCACCAACCAGCGCGAGACGGTGGTGGCGTGGTCCCGCAGCACGGGCCGGCCCCTGGCCCGGGCCATCGTTTGGCAGGACCGGCGGACGGCCGCCCGCTGCGACGAGCTCGCCGCCGCCGGCCACCTCGACGTCGTGCGCCGCCGCACCGGGCTCGTGCTCGACCCCTACTTCTCCGGCACGAAGCTGGCCTGGCTCCTCACCGACGGGGGCGTCCCGGCCGACGCCGACCTGGCGATGGGCACGGTCGACTCGTGGCTCGTGTGGAACCTCACCGGCGGCGCCGTCCACGCCACCGAGCCGTCCAACGCCAGCCGCACGATGCTCTACGACATCACCGAGCGCCGGTGGAGCGCCGAGCTGTGCGACCTCCTGGGCGTGCCGATGGCCGCCCTCCCCCAGGTCCGTCCTTCGGTGGGCGACTTCGGGACCGACGGCGACGGCGTGCCCATCGCCGGCATCCTCGGCGACCAGCAGTCGGCCCTGTTCGGCCAGGCCTGCCTCGAGCCGGGCATGGCGAAGAACACCTACGGCACCGGCAGCTTCGTGCTGGCCAACGTCGGCCCGACGTGCCCCGAGCCGGTCGACGGCCTGCTCACCACGGTGGCCTGGGAGCTGGCTGACGGCACCGTGGCCTATGCCCTCGAAGGCGCGATCTTCGTGACGGGCGCGGCCGTGCAGTGGCTGCGCGACGGGATGGGGGTGATCGACGACGCCGCCGCCGTCGAGGCGCTGGCGGCCTCGGTGCCCGACAGCGGCGGGGTGGTGGTGGTGCCGGCCTTCACAGGGCTGGGCTCACCCTGGTGGGACCCCTACGCCCGGGGCACGGTCCTCGGCATCAGCCGGGGCTCGACGGCCGCCCACCTGGCCCGGGCCACGCTCGAGGCGGTCGCCTTCCAGACGCGCGACGTGCTCGACGCCATGGCCGCGGCCGGCGGCCTGCGGTTGAAGGCGCTGCGCGTCGACGGCGGCGCCAGCGCCAACGGCCTCCTGCTGCAGCTCGTCGCCGACCAGGTGCAGCTGCCGGTGACCCGGCCCGTCGTGGCCGAGACCACGGCGCTGGGTGCGGCCTACGCCGCCGGCCTGGGTGCCGGCGTGTGGGCGTCGAC
>JACDCH010000639.1 GCA_013694495.1 Acidimicrobiia bacterium
GCCCCCAGACCCCCAGCGCCTCCGGCGGTCGACAGGCGCGTCGCGACGCGGTTGCGACACGACGGGACCACACGTCCTCGAGCGGGTGGGCGCGGTGCGGGAGACCCCGATCTCCCAGCCTGCGTCCTTCGTCGTGCCGACCGGCGTCAACGGTTCCGCCGGAGGTCGCGCAGGAGGAGGATCTCGGCGCCGTGGTGGATCGCCTCGCGGTGGATGTGGAGCACGAGCGTCGAGAACGGGTGCTCGGCGAAGGGCCCCTCCGCCGGCCCGACCGGCCGCTGCAGGCCCTCCTCGCCCAGCGCCGCCACGCCGGCGCACCACCTCGCGTAGACGTCGTCGAGCAGCACCAGCGCCTCCTTCGCCGTGCCCGGGTACGCCATGTCCATGTAGGACATCAGCGGCCCGCCGAAGTGCGAGTGGTTCCGCTCCCCGAAGACGCCGACGATCAGGTGGGCGAGCCGCCAGGCGATCGTCGTGACCGGCGCCGGGTCGGGCTCCGGCATGGCGAACTCGGCGACGTACTCGCCCGTCCCCCCGGCGACCGGCGTCCGGGCCGATCCCTTCGGCACCAGGTTCCAGACGTTGGCGACGGGCTCCCAGAAGTACTCCTCGTCGGTGAGGCCGTCGAGCTTGGGCCGGAGGTGGACGTCCCAGTGGAACGTCAGTTGCTCGAGGAGGGAGGCGTTGAGCGTCGTGGCCGGTGCGGGGATCTCCATGCAGACGACCGTATGCAGCGATCAGGACAGGTCCGGTCCTGTATGGGTGCGAAGCTCGGGGTCGTGCTCGACACCTCGGCCCGGCTGCTGCGCCTCCTGTCGCTGCTCCAGAGCCGGCCCGACTGGAGCGGCCCGGAGCTCGCCGACCGACTCGAGGTCACGACCCGCACCGTCCGCCGCGACGTCGACCGGCTCCGCCAGCTCGGCTACCCCGTCGACGCGACCCACGGCCCCGACGGCGGCTACCGCCTGGGATCGGGCGCGTCGCTGCCGCCGCTGCTGCTCGACGACGACGAAGCGACCGCAGTGGCGCTGGCCCTCGGCGCCACCGCCGGCGGCGCCGTCCGCGGCATGGAGGAGCCCGCCCTCGCCGCGCTGGCCAAGCTCGACCGCCTCCTGCCCCCGCCCCTGCGGGCACGGGTCGGCGCGCTGCGGGCCGCCACCGTGCAGCTCGGCGGGCGGGCCGGCAGCGGCGAGGTCGACCCCGAGGTGCTCGTCGCCACCGCCCAGGCGTGCGCCGGCAACGAGCGGATGGCGCTGGCCTACGCCGACCGCGACGGCAACGACACCGAGCGCCGCATCGAGCCCCACCGGCTCGTGTCCACCGGGCGGCGCTGGTACCTCGTCGCCTTCGACCTCGACCGGCGGGCGTGGCGCACGTTCCGCGTCGACCGCATCGCCGTCGCCACCCGCACCGGCCACCGCTTCCGCCACGACGACCCGCCCGACGCCGCCGCCATGGTGAGCGAGGCGATCGCAGTGGCGCCCTACCGCCACACGGCGGTCGTGCGCATCGAAGCGCCGGCCGACGAGGTCCGCCGTCGGGTCCCGCCGACCGTCGGCGTCGTCGAGGCCGACGGCGACGACGGCGCCGTGCTCACGACCGGCAGCGACGACCTCGACTCCCTCGCCGGCCACCTGGTCGCCCTCGGGTTCGGCTTCGAGGCGCTCGAGCCGCCCGAGCTGCGAGCCCTGCTGCGCCGTTCGGCGAAGGCCATCGCCGCCGCCCACCGGTGAACGGTCACCCGCGGAGGGCGGCCTCGGTGGCGGCGTCTGCGGGGAAGAACACCTCGATGGCCAGGTCGGCGATCGTGAGGTCGAGCGCCGTGCCGAACGTGGCGATCGTGCTGAAGAGCCGCAGCTCCGCGCCGGCGGGGGTCCGCAGACGCAGCGGCACGAAGAGCTGCGCCGCCGGGTCGTGCGGCGCCCCGCCCCGCTCGACGCCGGGGTAGCCCGCCAGCTCCTCGTGCAGCGCGGCGAGCTCCGGGTCGGCCGACAGCGTCGCCTCGCGGTGCAGCCGACCGAGGAGGTGGGCGCTCCACTCGGCGAGGTTGGCGATGCGGGGCGCGAGCCCGTCGGGGTGGAGGGTGACGCGCAGCGCGTTCGGCGCCTCGAGCAACGCCGGTGCCACGCCGTCGGTGAGCACGGCCAGGGCGGGGCCGTTGGCCGAGACGAGATCCCAGCGGTGGTCGACGATGACCGCCGGGTACGGCTCGTGGCCCCGCAGGATCGTGTCGAGAGCGTTCCGCACCGGGCCCATGGCCTCGTCGTCGAGCGGGGTGCGCCGGTGCACGGGTGCGTAGCCGGCGGCGAGCAGCAACGTGTCCCGCTCCCGCAGCGGCACGTCGAGGTGCTCGGCCAGGTGGAGCACGAGCTCGCGGCTCGGCGTCGACCGGCCCGTCTCGACGAAGCTGAGGTGGCGGGTCGACACCTCGGCCTCGCTGGCCAGGTCGAGCTGGCTGAGGCGGCGCCGCTGCCGCCAGGTGCGCAGCAGGTCACCGACCCCGATGTTGGGCACCGCGATGGTGGACACGACGGCGAACGTAACGGCGCCGGCGGCCCCCGTCGCCTACCTGACAGGTAATCGTCGGGGCGCCGCTGGTCCCGCAGGGTGGCACCCATGACCGACACCACCACCGACACCACCACCGCCACGACCGCCGTCGTCGACGCCTACATCGCCATGTGGAACGAGGAGGACCCGGCCCGCCGGGCCGCGCTCATCGCTGCGGCGTGGGCGCCCGACGCGGCCTACCTCGACCCGATGCTCGAGGCCCGGGGCCACGACGGCCTCGGCGCCATGGTCGCCGGCGTCCACGCCCAGTTCCCCGGCCACCGGTTCCGCCGCCTCACCGCGGTCGACGTCCACCACGACCGGGTCCGCTTCGGCTGGGAGCTCGCCGCGCCCGACGGCGCGGTGACCGTCGCCGGCATCGATGTCGGCACCCTGGCTGCCGACGGCCGGCTCCAGACGATCACCGGCTACTTCGGCGAGCTGGCGACCGCCTGACGAAGTTCCGGGCGGCGGGCGACCTTGGCGTCGAACTCGGCGACGTGGCGGGCGGCGAGGCGGCGGAAGCCGACGCTGCCCAGCTGCGTGCCGGCGACGCGGATCGGCCGGGGCGCGACCGAGAACGACGCCCGGGCCACCGCCTCGACCCGGCGCAGCTGCGCCGCCCGGCGCTCGTCCCAACCGAAGCCGAACTGCTCGCGCAGCGGCGTCGGCGTCGTGCCGATCGCGACCAGCCGGTGCAGCCAGAGCTGCGGGGCGAGGGGCACGTGCAGCTTGAGGGGCAGCTTGGGCGCCACGATGTCGCGGGCCAGGGCCCGGCCCGTGTCCGTGATCCGGATCTCGTCGACCGTGGCCGCGAACCACGCCTCGAACTCGGCCGGCCCGGCCGGCTGAGCTGAGCGGGGGCAGCCGAACACCTCGGCCACGACCGTCATCTCCTCGTAGAACGTGGCCGCCTCCTCGGCCGACAGCGGCCGCACCAACCGCTCGTAGCAGGACCGGGCCGAGTCGAGCAGCGTGGCGTGGACCCACAGCAGGTTGTCCGGGTCGTTGGCCCGGTACTCGGGCCCGACGACGTGCTCGTGGATCCAGTGGATGCGGCGGCCGATGCCGGCGGCCAGCTCCTCGGACCCGAACACCACCGACACCGTCGCCTCGAGCGTGCCCAACAGCCGCTGGAACGGGTTGTGCTGGAAGTCGCTGTGGTCGGCCACCCCCTGGGCTACGGCCGGGTGGGCCAGCTGCAGCAGGAGGGCCCGGCCGGCGCCGAACATGATCGCCGGCTCGGCGTTGACCCGCCGGATGATCGAGTCCTTGGCGAAGAGGTCGGCCACGGGTGCTCCTTCAGTGGGGGGCGGGGACGGCCAGGGCGGCGAGGTGGTCGTCGACCATGCGCCGGGCGAGGCGGCGCACGCCGGTGGCCGGCATCGACCCGGTCGACATGCCAAGGCCCGCGGCCAGGGTCATGAGCCGCTGCGCCTCGTAGTCGAGGT
>JACDCH010000664.1 GCA_013694495.1 Acidimicrobiia bacterium
CGATGGCCGCGTTCGTCGGGGCGCTGGCCGCGGTCGCCCTCACCTACGTGCTCGGCGCAGCCGGGGGAGGGCACCGCTCGACGGCATCGCTGATCCTCGCCGGCGTGGCGGTGGCCAGCTTCCTCACCGCCGCCCAGACCTACGTGCAGCAGCGCAAGATCGACACGATCAGCCGGGTCTACTCGTGGATCCTGGGGCGGCTGACGACGGCCGGCTGGCGCGAAGTGCTGCTGGTGCTGCCGTACGCGGCGCTCACGTTCGTCGTGCTGCTGCTGCACCGGCGGATCCTCGACGTGCTCGCGGTGGGCGACGACGAAGCGGCGACGCTCGGCGTGCACGCCCGTCGCAGCCGGCTCCTCGTCGTGGTCGCCGCCTCGCTCGGCACCGCAGCCGCGGTGTCGGTGTCCGGCCTCATCGGCTTCGTCGGCATCATCGTCCCCCACACCGTGCGGCTCCTCGCCGGCGGGAGCCACCGCGTCATCCTCCCCCTGTCGCTCCTCTTCGGCGGCGCGTTCCTCGTGCTGACCGACCTCTTGGCCCGCACCCTGTCGTCGCCGGCCGAGATCCCCATCGGCGTCGTGACCGCGTTCTTCGGGGCGCCGTTCTTCGTCCTCGTCCTCCGGCGCTCGGCGGTGCGGGCGTGATCACCCTCACCGGCCTGCACGTGGACCTGGGTGGCGCGCGGATCCTCGACGGCGTCGACCTCCGCGTTGCCGAGGGCGAGTGGCTCGCCGTCGTCGGCCCCAACGGCGCCGGCAAGACGACGCTGCTGCGCCACCTGGCCGGCCTCGTGCCCGGCACAGGTGAGCTGCTCCTCGGCGGAAGGCCGGCGACATCGCTGCGCCGCCGAGAGCGGGCTCGCTTCGTGGCCCTCGTGCCGCAGCAGCCCGTCATCCCCGAGGGCGTGACCGTGGGGCAGTACGTGCTGCTCGGGCGCACGCCGCACATCGCCACGCTCGGCGTCGAGGGTCCTGCCGACCTCGCCGCCGTCCACGACGCGCTCGTCCAACTCGATCTCGTGGAGCTGGCCGGGCGGGTCGTGGCCACGCTGTCGGGCGGTGAGCGCCAGCGCGTCCTGATCGCCCGGGCGCTGGCCCAGGGGGCCCCGCTGATCCTGCTCGACGAGCCGACCACCGCCCTCGACGTCGGTCACCAGCAACAGGTGCTCGAGCTGGTCGACGAGCTCCGCCGCGAGCACAAGCTGACCGTCGTCTCCACGATGCACGACCTCACGCTCGCCGGGCAGTACGCCGAGCGGCTGGTCCTGCTCGATGCCGGCCGGGTCGTCGTCGAGGGGCCGGCCGACGAGGTCCTCACCGAGGAGAACCTGGCCCGCTACTACGGCGCCAGGGTGCGCATCATCAGCGACGGCGGCCGGCCCGTCATCCTCCCGCTCCGCCACCGCCGAGCCGCGCATGAGTGAGGTCCCGACCACCCACGAGAAGCCCGCGTCGCGACGGGCGCCGTCCCTCGTGCTCGTGAACACCGGCGACGGGAAGGGCAAGTCGACCGCAGCCTTCGGCGTCGTCCTACGCGCCGTCGCCCGGGACTGGTCGGTGGCCGTCGTGCAGTTCCTCAAGTCGGGGGCGTGGCAGGTCGGCGAGGAGAAGGTGTGCCGCGACCGCCTCGGCGTCGACTGGTGGGCGATCGGGCAGGGCTTCACCTGGGACTCGGCCGACCTCACCGAGGACGAAGCAGTGGCGGCGGAGGCGTGGCGCCACGCCCGGGCCACCATCGAGGCCGGCGCCCACCAGCTCGTGGTGCTCGACGAGATCACCTACCCGATGAACTGGGGCTGGATCGATCCCGACGAGGTGGTGGCGACGCTGCGCGACCGGCCCCGGGCGGTCACGGTCTTCTGCACCGGTCGCGACGCGCCGGCGGCGCTCGTCGACGTGGCCGACACCGTCACCGAGATGCGCAAGGTCAAGCACGCGTACGACTCGGGCGTCCTCGCCCGCAAGGGCATCGACTACTGATGGGGCCGGCGCCGTGATCGACGCCGCGACCTTCGAGCGGTCGACGTACGCCGATCCGACGGCCCTGGGCGGCTCCCGGCCCGTGCTCGTCTGGCGGGCGCGGGCGCCGTTCCGCGCTGCGGCCAGCACGGTCCTGGGCGGCGGGATCGGGAACCGCGCGTGGATCGTCAACGCCCAGGTCGGGCTGGACTACGGCCACGAGGATCCGGCCCAGCACGTCGCCGCGCTGGCGGTCGAGCGGGGCGGCCTCCCAGCCGGCCGCGGCGTCGGGTTCCTGACCGCTGCTCCGGTCCTGGCGGTCGCCGTGGCCG
>JACDCH010000011.1 GCA_013694495.1 Acidimicrobiia bacterium
CCGCCCCGCCGCCCGCGCCGGTCGAAGAGGAGCAGCCCGCCGCGGCCGAGCCAGCCGCGCTCGACGAGGTCGACGGCGACCCCCGGCCGGGTCGGGGCCGGCTCGGCTCCTTCCTCGTCGAGCGTCCAACGTCCCCGGTCGCCTTTCACCGCGCCTTCGACGCGGTGCTCTTCGACTTCGCCGGCGTCGTGGTGGCCTCGCCGTACCCCGCCCTGGCCGGGATGGCGGCCAGCGTCGGGCTCGACGGCGGCGACGTCCTCGACCTCACCGTGGGCCCCCAGCACCGCGACACCGACCACCCGTTCCACCGCCTCGAGCGGGGCGAGATCAGCCCGGCCCAGTACGACGAGGAGCTCGCGGTCCGCCTCGAGGGCGCCCGGGCACCGATCACCTACGACGTCATCCGCAACGCGTTCGCCGGCCTCGACGTGAACGAGGTCGTCATCGAGTACCTCGAGGAGCTGCGCGCCGACGGCTACCGGACCGCGCTGATCTCCAACAACTTCCGCGACATCGCCTTCCACTGGAAGCAGATGCTCCCGCTGCACCAGCTGTTCGACCTCGTGATCGACAGCTCGGCCTACGGCATCCGCAAGCCGAACCCGGCGATCTACCGGTTGGCCCTCGACAAGCTCGGCGGCATCCAGCCCCAGCGGAGCGTCTACGTCGACGACGGGCTCGGCAACGTCGAGGGAGCCCGGTCGATCGGCATGCACGGGGTCCACGTCGTGCGCGACCCGGGCTTCGCGCTGCGCCAGATCGACACGCTCCTGGGCCGCTCGACGGCCGGGGGCGAGGAGCTGGATCCCGAGGCTTGACCCGGCGGTCAAGCGTGGCAGACTGGCGCCATCCGGCCGGGAGCCGGCAGAGCGCAGTCGGGGGACCACGTTGGCCGATCCAGGCAAGCCGCGGGCGCCGTTCGCGCCCTGGGACCGTCGCGAGCTCCCGGGCGCCTTCGGCGTCGAGGAGACCGCCCGCCGGGTCGGCCACTACAAGTGGATCGAGATGCGGCTCTTCGAGGCGCTCGGCGGCTGGGTGGCCACGGTGCCCGAGCTCGACGTCAAGCTGCGCCTCGGCACGCACTGCTACCACCACGCCTGGCACGCCGAGCTCTTCCACAAGCGCCTGCCGGAGCTGCGGGAGATGAACCCCGACCGGCTCACGGTCCCGCCCAACCCGGAGATCGAGGCCTTCGTCGCCGCCCTCACCGAGCCCGAGGCGAGGGACCAGACGATCGAGAAGCTGGTCGGCGTCTACCGGGTGCTGATCCCGGCCAAGATCGCCGCCTACACGTACCACCGGAACAACACCTCCACCGTCACCGACGCGCCGACGATCCGCTCGCTGAACTTCGCCCTGCACGACGAGTTCGACGACTGGCGCGACGGCGAGATGATGCTGCAGTCGCTCATCGACTCGCCCGAGGAGATCCGCCGGGCCGCCGACCACCAGGTCCGCCTCCAGGAGCTGCTCCTCGCCGCCGGCGGCATCGCCGGGCCCGGGACGCTGGGCGACCCGTACGCCACCGGGTCGGGCCACGACCCCACCGCCATCGAGAACGACCGAAACGGAGTGCCCGCATGAGGAAGATCTTCCCCGTCGAGGAACTGGCCCGCGACGACCGGTTCGTGCGGGTCCACATGGCCGAGCGGATCGCCGACGGCCGCAACGCGACCAACACCCGGGGCGGCGGCCCCGGCCGGCTGACCCCCGAGCGGTCCGACGCGCCCGACGCCGCCCGCCAGCTGATGCACGGCATCTTCGTGGGCGAGATCCAGGCGCTCGAGGGTGCCGGCCGCACGTGCTGGGACTTCCCCGTCGGCAAGGTCACCGACGACACGCCCGACGCCGTGCCGTTCGAGCTCAAGCTCGACATGGCCCGGCAGTGCTGGGACGAGGCCCGCCACTGCGAGATCTCCATCAAGCTGAGCGACTGGATGGGCACCGAGATCGGCGAGTTCTCCGAGTCGCCCTTCCTCTACGAGGCGGCCTGCAACCCGGATCCGGTGCTGCGCCTCACCGGCGTGAACCGCGCTTTGGAGGGGCTCGCCATCGACGTGTTCAACACGATGCGGGAGTTCGGCGACAAGGCCGGCGACCCGATGCTCGAGTTCTGCGAGGACTGGATGCTCGCCGACGAGGTGACCCACGTGAAGATGGGTTCGGACTGGCTGCGCCGGCTCACCGCCAACGACAAGCCCCGCCAGGAGCGGGCGCTCGAGTTCCAGCGGGTCGTCGACAAGCTGTTCAGCCTGGGCGGGTTCCGGGGCGAGGAGGACGACAGCCCGGTGCGCCTGGCCCGCCGCTTCCGCGAGCTGGCCGGCTTCGACACCGACGAGATGGACACCCTGGCCGAGATCGCCAAGGAGGCCCGCCTCGAGGTGCAGGCCATGCAGGAGTCGGCCGCCGCCCAGAGGCTCGAGGCTGCTTCTTGATCTCCACGGGCCGGGTCACGGTCAAGCCCGAGGAGTTCAAGCTTGTCGAGTTCGACCGCGCCGAGATCGTCGCGGTGATCGAGCGCCTGCTCGACGCCATCGGGCTCGACCGTCCCGTCGTGCTCGACGTCGACCAGACCACGCCGCTCGGCGCGACGTCGGTCGAGTCCGTCGACCCGATCGTCATCCACGCCCAGTCGGGCGCGCTCGAGGATCCCCGTCGCCTGCGGCAGCTCTCGCCCAGCGGCGCTGCCCAGAACCTGGGCCGGCTGCTCATCCGCGTCGCGGACCGGCTCGACCCGGCGTTCACCGCGGGCGGCGAGCCACCGGCCGACAGCAAGCTCACGCTGCTCCAGCACGAGGCGTGGGACACGTACGCGCTCGGCCGCCTCGTGCGGCTCGGCTTCACCCACCACGCCGACCGCCAGAGCGCGCTCTACCGGTTCCGCACCCGCCACGGCTTCACCGACGGTGCCGACGAGCGCTTCGACGCGCTGTGGAGGGGGTCGGGCCTCACCTGGGGGGACATCGATCGCCTGTCCGCTGAGGCCGCCGCCGTCACCGCGGCCTGACCCCCGCCCCCTCAGTTGAGGTCGTGGGCGCTGAGCCGGAGCCGAGCCGAAGGCGAGGCGACCTAGTGTCCCGGACGGTTGGTTCGTGGATGAAAGCGGCGAGTCAGATTCGTCATTTGGCAAGGACGCAGGCCGACGGACTCCCCCAGCGAATGCGAGGCCGAGGACGCCGCCAGGGGCGAATCTGGCCGCCGAATTCGCCACATGATCAGCCTTCCGGGACACTAGAGACACAGCGTCGTGTTTCGGCCGGCGGAGCCGGTCGAAATGAGAACTTGGCGACGGGCGGTCAGTTCAGGTCGTGAGCTGAAATGGCGTCGTACAGGTCGATGCGGGGCGGGGCCGCGAGCACGCCCCGGCAGCCCTCGGCCAGCTCGACGAGGTCGGCCGAGTCGAAGTGGACCCGTTGGTGCTCCGGGCTCTCCCATTTGGAGATCACGAGGTAGGTGCCCGGCTTCGTGGCCGAGGCCAGCAGGTCGACGTTGCGGCAGCCGGCGTGGCCGCGGGCGAGCACCGCGTACTTGGACAGCAACCCCAGCATGCGCACGGGGTCGGACGCGTCGAACGACATCGTCACCACCACGAGCTCCACGTCGTCGGCCACCTCCCGGAGAAGCTACGAGACCCCGGCCCGTGACGTGGCCGGCACCACCCGAACGGACCGGTACCCTGGGCCGGCCCTCGCGGGACGACCGGCCCCGCCGCAATCTCCACCGAAACGAGCACCGAGGAGAGGGCTTTGGCCAAGGAGCGCGCCGAGCGGGACGAGGAGGACCTGGTCCGCCTCTACCTGACCGACATCGGTCAGTACCCGTTGCTCACGAAGGACGACGAGGTCCGCCTCGCCCAGGCCATCGAGGAGGGCACCGCGGCCCGCATCGCGCTCGAGGCCGCCGGCCGCGACATCAGCCCCGCGCTGAAGCGCGACCTCCGCCGCACCGCCCGGCTCGGCGCCGAGGCCGAGCGCACGTTCGTGCAGTCGAACCTCCGCCTCGTGGTGTCCATCGCCAAGAAGTACCAGGCGTCGGGGCTCCCGCTGCTCGACCTGATCCAGGAGGGCAACCTCGGCCTCATGCACGCGGTCGAGAAGTTCGACTGGCGCAAGGGGTTCAAGTTCTCGACGTACGCCACGTGGTGGATCCGCCAGGCCATCACCCGCGGCATCGCCAACACCGGCCGCACGATCCGCCTCCCGGTGCACGCCGGCGACACGCTCGCCCGGCTGCAGAAGGCGAGGGTCCGCCTGGAGCTGAAGCTGGGCCGGCCGGCCACCCTCGCCGAGCTCTCGGCCGAGGTGGAGATGCCCGAGGACAAGGTCACCGAGGCGCTGCGCTTCGCGGCCGAGCCGCTCTCGCTCTCGGAACCGCTGCGCGAGGACGGCGATGCCGAGCTCGGCGACGTCGTCGAGGACCGCTCCGCCGAGTCGCCGTTCGAGGTGGCCGCCACCGCGCTGTTGCCCGAGGAGATCACCCGCCTGCTCGCTCCCCTCGACGACCGCGAACGCGAGATCCTCAAGCTCCGCTTCGGCCTCGACCGGGGCGAGCCCCGCACACTCGAGGAGGTGGGCGAGCTCTTCAGCCTCACCCGCGAGCGCATCCGCCAGATCGAGGCGCGCGCCATGTCGAAGCTGCGCCACCCGAGCAGCGACACCGGCGCCCGCGACCTCCTCGCCGTCTGAAGCGCGATCTTCCATCGGCATCGTCTCCGCACTGAAGCAACGGGCTGCGGTCCGTCGCGACCGGATCGTCGTCTCCTACGAGCCCAGCCGCGACGGCGACGCCGATCCGGGCGAGGTCGTGTGGGGGTGGGTGCCGTACGAGGACGACCCGAGCCAGGGCAAGGACCGGCCCGTCGTCGTGATCGGCCGGTGGGGCACCGATCTCGCCGCGGTGCGGCTCACGTCGAAGGAACGGCCGGGCGACCCCGAACGGCTGGCGGTCGGCACCGGCGGCTGGGACCCGAGTGGCCGGGAGAGCTGGGCCTGCATCGACCGTGTCCTGCGCTTCCGTCCTGGCGACGTCCGCCGCGAGGGCAGCGCCCTCGACCGCACCCGCTTCCGGGCCGTCGTCGACGCGGTCCAGGCCCACCACGCTGCGAGGGCCGGCCGCGGCGGGCGCTCGAGACGCTGACCCCGACTCGCAGGCGAGCTACGGCACGAGGCCCGGGCCGTAGGCGAACGTCGTCGACAGCTGCACTGTCTCCCCGGGGAGCATCCCCCGAGTGATCGGGTCCACCGCAGTCGCGGAGGCGTCCCTCGTGGCGTGCACGATGAAGCGGCTCGTGACCTGCCAGTAGTCAGGCGTCGTGTTCGTCGAGCCGAACCCGAGGACGTACGCACCGAACTGCGGGTCGTCGTCGACGATCGTCGCCAGCGCTACTTGGCCGTAGAGCGTGAAGGCCACGGGATCGGCCTCGACCATCGTGCCGTCGGGACGGACGACGAACGGGATGACCGTGAGGGTGCTTCCGCCGGGGTTCCAGTAGTTGCCGCTGTCGATCACCATCTCGAAGGACAGCGCTCCGTCCGCATCGCTGACGAACGGCGACGGGCCCTGCTCGCCTTGGAGGCCGGGGGAGCCGGGCACGCCCTGCTCGCCCGGGAGCCCGGTCGAGCCGGGTATGCCCTGCGGGCCTGGAAGCCCGCTCGCTCCCTGCTCGCCGGCAAGCTCGGTCGGCGTGAGGCCGCCGACGGTGGCGGCGTCCACGATCGGACCGGTGTCCGGGTCAGCGCCGCTCAGGCGGTGCAGGAACGATGCGACCTGGGCTCGGGTGACCTCGTCGGTCGGGCAGAAGTTGCCGGCGTCGTCGCAGCCGAGCGTGATGCCGTTCGCGGCCGCCCAGGCGATCGCATCGGCGTGCACCGATTCCTCGGGCACGTCGCCAAAGGCCTGGACCGCGACGGCGGCGGACACCGACGACGCGCAGAGGAGGAGCCCGGCGACGGTCGCCGCGCCGAACGTCAGGCGCCCGGCCGCGGTGGAACGGGGCGGGCGGTGGTCGGTGGTTCGAGGCATGGGCGTCCGATCCGGAGCTCGTGATGCGCCGATGGTTCGCCGCGTGGTCGCCATCGGCCTCGGCGGTGCAGGTGCTGCAGGCCGGGCGCGGAGTTGTGGCGCTGTTGTCGAACGCCAAACGGCTGACGGCGCGGGCTCCTAGCCTCCGGCCATGAGCTACCGAGACGCTCCAGACGGTTGGTGGCAGGCGTTCGTGCAAGCCGAGCCGGCCCGCACCGCGAAGCTCGCCATCGTCCGTGCGGACGGCTCGCCCCACGTGGCTCCGGTGTGGGTCGACGTCGACGGTGACGACGTGCTCTTCACGACGTCGGCCGGCACGATCAAGGGCAAGGCCATCCTCCGCGACCCCAGGGTGAGCCTGTGCTGGGACGACGAGCGGCCGCCGTTCAGCTTCGTCACCGTCGCGGGCACGGCGACCACGTCGACCGATCCCGACGAGATTCTGTCGTGGTCCACCCGCATCGCCGGTCGCTACATGGGCGCCGAGCTGGCGGACGCCTACGGCCGGCGCAACGCGGTGCCGCCCGAGATGGTCGTGCGGGTCACCCCGACGAAGGTCGTGGCCAAGGTGGACGTCGCCTCATGAGGTCGCGGGCGGAACGCCGCCGGAACTGGTGGGGGTGGGGCTACGACGACGCGGCCATGACCGACGAGCAGGTCGCGTCGCTTGGTCGCGCCGTGGCCGACCGTCTGGGCACGGAGGTGACGCCGGCGCCGGCGCCCCGGCTGGAGGACGTCTCGCTCCCCGCGTGCCGCATCGACCCCCCCGCCGCCCTTGCGCCGCTCTGCCGCGACGACGACCGCGACCGGGCGCTGCACACCTACGGGCGCAGCTACCGCGACGTCGTGCGCGGCTTCCGGCGCGAGCACCCGCACCCGCCGGATCTCGTCGCCCATCCCGAGAACGAGGCCGACGTCGTCGCCCTGCTCGACTGGTGCGGCTCGTCGGGCTACGCCGCGCTGCCGTTCGGCGGCGGTTCGTCGGTCGTCGGCGGCGTCGAAGCGGTCGGCCTGCGAGAGCGCTATGCGGGCGTCGTCTCCGTCGACCTCACCGCGCTCGACCGGGTGCTAGAGATCGACCGGGTGAGCCGAGCGGCTCGCATCCAGGGCGGCGCCCTCGGCCCCGTCCTCGAGGACCAGCTCCGGCCCGAGGGGCTCACCCTCCGGCACTTCCCCCAGAGCTTCGAGGTGTCGACCCTCGGCGGTTGGCTGGCGACGCGCTCGGGCGGTCACTTCGCCACGCTCTACACGCACATCGACGACCTCGTGGAGTCGATGCGGGTCGTCACGCCCACCGGCATCAGCGAGTCGCGGCGGCTGCCCGGGAGCGGCGCGGGGCCGTCGCCCGACCGGTTGTTCCTCGGCAGCGAGGGGTCGCTCGGGATCATCACCGAGGCGTGGATGCGCCTGCAGGACCGGCCCCGGTGGCGGGGCTCGGCGGGCGTGCGCTTCGACTCGTTCGCGGCGGGGTCCGAGGCGGTGCGGGCGCTGTCGCAGTCCGGCCTCTTCCCCACGAACTGCCGCCTGCTCGACGCCGGCGAGGCCCTCGTCAACGCGGGCGTCGCCGACGTCGTGGACGGCGGGGCGCTGTGTGTCCTCGGCTTCGAATCGGCCGACCACCCGGTCGGTCCGTGGCTCGAGCGGGCGCTCGAGCTCGTGGCCGACTACGGCGGCACGGTCCCCGAGGGCGAGGTCCGCCTTCGCGACGACGGGGCCGCCGGCGCCGGGTCGGGCGGGGCTCGGGGCGGCGCCGAGGGCGCGTGGCGCGGCGCGTTCGTGCGGGCGCCGTACACGCGCGACGGGCTCGTGCGCTGCGGCGTCATCGTCGAGACGTTCGAGACGGCCTGCACGTGGGACCGCTTCCCTGCGCTGCACGCCTCGGTCACCGAGGCGGTCGAGGCCGCCCTCGCCGAGGTGTGCGGTGGGGGCTGGGTCACCTGCCGGTTCACCCACGCCTACCCGGACGGCTGCGCCCCGTACTTCTCGGTGCTGGCACCCGGCCGGCCCGGCGACGAGCTCGCTCAGTGGGCCGAGATCAAGGCCGCGGCGGCCGAGGCGCTCCTCGCCGCGGGCGGCACGATCACCCACCACCACGCCGTCGGTCGCGACCACGATCCCTGGTACCGGCGCCAGCGGCCGGAGGTGTTCGGGCGGGCGTTGGCCGCCGCGAAGCGGGAGCTGGATCCCGCCGGGATCCTCAACCCGGATGTGGTGATCTAGAACAGAGAGGTGCAAACAGCCGGGGACACGCTGGTCGAGGACGCGGTCGAGGTCGGGGTCGCGTTCGAGCCGCGCGACGACAAGTACCTGAAGCTCCTGCTGTGGCTGCTCGTGTCGGCCACGTTCTTCGAGGGCTACGACGGCGCCATCCTCGCCCTGCTCCTGGCCGACATCCAGAGCACGTTCGCGGTGAGCGAGGCGACGCTCGGTGTCATCCGCATCCCGATCGAGCTCGGCCTGGCCGCGGCGTTCTTCGTCGCCCGCCTGGCCGACCGGTGGGGGCGCAAGCCGCTCCTCCTGTATTCGGTGGTCGGCTACACGGTCTTCACCGCGCTGACCGCGCTCAGCTGGGACATCTGGAGCTTCACGTTCTTCCAGTTCGCCAGCCGGGTGTTCCTGGGCGCCGAGTACGCGGTGGCGGTCACGATGATCGTCGAGGAGTACCCGGCGATCCGCCGGGGGCGAGCGCTCGGTGTGCTGCTCACGTTTGCGGCGATGGGCACGATCGCCGTCGGGCTGCTGCTCGGCCTCGGGCTGCAGGACGGGCCCCTCGAGTGGCGGGCGTTCTACCTCGTCGGGCTGTTGCCGCTCCTGCTGCTGTCGGTGTTCCGCCGCAAGCTGCTCGAGACCCGGCGGTTCGAGATCGCCCGGGAGACGGGCGCAGTGGTGGGGGACCGCACGCCGTTCCTCGAGCCGTGGCGGGCGGCGAACCGGCGCAACCTCGTGCTCGTCGGGCTGTTCCACATGCTGCGGTCGATCCCGCTGTTCGGCTCCACCGCCTGGTGGGCGTTCTACGCCGAGCGCGAGCGGGGCTTCACCTCGGGCGAGATCGCCTTCTACATCATCTGCGCCTACGGCCTCGGCTGCGTCGGCTACTACCTCTGCGGCAGGTCCATGGAGCGCTTCGGGCGTCGTCCCACCGCATTCGTGTACGCCGTCGGCGCCATCGCCTTCGCCGAGCTCCTGTTCCAGACGACGTCACGGCCGCTGTCGTTCATCGGGCTGCTGTTCGCCGTGTTCTTCGGCCTCGGGATGGGCCCCGTGATGAGCGCCTATGCGACGGAGCTGTTCCCGACCGAGATCCGGGGCCAGGCCGCGGCCTGGATCCGCAACCTCTTCGAGATCGCCGGCTACGTGTTCGGCCCGGCCATCGTCGGCATCCTCGGCGACCACGCCACCGGCGCGGTGGGCAACGTCGGCGACACCGTCTCGTTGCTGATGCTCCTACAGCTCCCGACGTTGTGGCTCATCGCCCGCTACCTGCCCGAGACCAGGGGCATGGAGCTCGAGGAGGTCTCGGGGCCGACGGCGGCGTCGGTGCCCCCGCCGGCCGAGGTGGTGGCCCCGTGAGCGGCGTCGACGAGGAGCTCGTCGCGCTGCGGCGACCGTTCCGGCTCGGGGTGCTCGCCTGCCTGGCCGCCATCATCTGCCTGGGCGGCGTGGTGGCCGCCTTCGGCACCCCCGCCGACCGGGCCGCCGGTGTGGCGGAGCGCTGGCTCACGGCCGTGTCCGACTCCACCCGCGAGGGCCTGGCCGACGACGCCGCAGTCCGGGCCGAGGAAGCGGGCGCGAGCGTGCGCCTGGCGGAGCAGGCCGGGCTGATCGCGCCGGGCGCGACCGGCGAGGCGAAGTCGGCGTTCGAGGACATCAGGGTGGGGCGGGAGACGCCCGCCGGCTCGATCGACGGCGAGGAGGTGGTGCGGGTGCCCTTCGTCGTCACGCCCCGCGACCTCGAACCCGTCAGCGCCCACGTGTTCCTCAGCCGGGCGCCCGGCGGCACCTGGCAGGTGCTCGGCGTGCAGCCGCCGGGCGAGGCGAACGTGGTGCTCGAGCGCGTCGCCGTCGGCTCCGAGATCGAGGTCGCAGGCCCTGGCCCGGTCGTCGTCGACCGCCCCGCCCGGGCACCGATCGCGCTGTTCGTCGGCGCCCTCGGCGTCGGCGTCGTCATCACGGCGCTGTGCTCGGTGGCCATCCGCGCCGCCACCCCGAAGCCCCTCTCCTGAACCCGCGGTCACCTCCCATGCTGGGCGTGGGTTCCGACCGCGGGGTTCGCAGGGCGGCGTCGCTGGTTCACCTCACCTTGCCCTCAAGAGGTCCTTCCGCCGGACCGACAATCAGTGCAACGAGGAGAGACATCGACATGGACACCACGACCGTTCCCTGGATCCCGACCACCGACGAGGTGCGGCGCATCGTCGCCGACCTCCGCCCCGTGTTCGACGAGTGCGTCGCCCGGTCTCGCCGCCTGCTCGGCACCCCCGAGGGCGACACGCACGACCCGCACGACACGGCCGACTCGTCCCACCGGACGGCCGCCTGACCGGACGGGTTAGCCTGCCCGGTCCATGAAGAAGCTCCTCCTGCTCCTCGTGCTCGCCGCTCTTGCCGCCGTTGCGGCCAAGAAGGTCCGCCACGCCTGACGGGCGCGGTCGAGGGTGCCAGGGGGAGGGGGCGGCGGCACCACCGGGATCGTCCGCCGCAGGTACCAGAAGGTGACGGTGCCGGCGATGACGGCCACGAGCCCGCCGCCGACAGCGACCGACTGCGCAGCGTCCGGTCGAGGGATGCGGTCGCGCAGGCGCACCGGGCGCACGAAGGAGCGGATCTCCCACTCGCGCTCGCGGGCGATGCGGAGGAGCTCGCGGTCGGGGTTCACGGCGACGGGGTGGCCGACGGCGGCCAGCATCGGCTCGTCGGTAGCGGAGTCGGAGTAGGCCGAGCTCGTCGCCAGGTCGAAGCCCTTCGCCTCGGCCAGCGCCACCATGGCCACCACCTTCTCGGCGCCGTAGCAGTAGCGGTCGACCTCGCCCGTGTACCGGCCGTCGACGCCGACCCGGGGGATCGTGGCCAGGTAGCCGTCCACCCGGAGGTGCTCCGCCAGGGGGGCCACGATCTCCTCGGGTGACGCCGACACGAGGTAGACCGGCTCACCGGCGGCCTGGTGGGCGGCGATGAGGTCGAGGGCCTCGGCGTAGACGATCGGCTCGATCACCTCCTCGATCGCGTCCCGGGCGATGCGGCGCACGGTGTCGCGGTCCCACCCCGCCGTGAGGCGCAGCACGTTGTCGCGCATCCGGGCGAGCTTGGCCTCGTCGGCGCCGAACCACACGTAGACCAGCTGGCCCGCCAGCGCCCGCAGCAGCAGCCACCGCGAGATGAGGCCCTCCCGGTAGAGCGGGCGGCC
Source organism: Acidimicrobiia bacterium (assembly GCA_013694495.1). Lineage (GTDB taxonomy): Bacteria > Actinomycetota > Acidimicrobiia > Acidimicrobiales > JACDCH01 > JACDCH01. Next base: position 11,426 of record JACDCH010000011.1, read on the forward strand.
CATCGCGACCATCGACGCCTTGGCGATGACGGTCTTGTCGAGGTCGAAGAACGCGGCGGGCCTCCGGTCCATGGGCCCGACCCTACGGCTCGACCCCTTTCCACGGTCACACCCCCCGGGTACAGTTCACCGACCGGTCACCCACCGGTTCTCGCCGCCCCGGCGGTCCCGCCCGCAGCAGCCGATCCCGGCGCCGCGCGGCTCCCGTCGAGCGATCGCCGCTCGCGACGCATCCCTCTCGGGAGGCGCTCGTGCTCATCTCCTGCTGGTCCACGAAGGGCGGCAGCGGCACCACCGTCGTGGCCGCCGCCCTCGCCCTCGTGTTCGCCCGGACCACGGGCGACGCGCTCCTGGCCGACCTCGCCGGCGACCAACCAGCGGCGCTCGGCCTCCCCGCCGACGCCACGTCGCCC
>JACDCH010000017.1 GCA_013694495.1 Acidimicrobiia bacterium
CGTCGAGCGCGGCGTCGACGACCGCGGCCCCGACGAACCGCGCGTCGTGGTCGATCCGGTCGTCCTCGCCGGCGGCGACACCACCGCCACGATCGACTGGTACGCCCCGTCGCACGACGGCGCGCTCGTGTTGTTCGGCCTGTCGACCGGCGGCTCGGAGCAGTCGGTGCTGCGTGTCGTCGACCGGGCCACGGGCACGCTCCTCGACGATGCGATCCCGGACACCCGGGCCTGCTCGGTGGCCTGGGAGCCGGACGGCGCCGCCTTCGTCTACACGCGCTACCCGGACGCCGACGAGTACCACCGGCACGTCCGCCGCCACGTCCTCGGCGCCGATCCGGCCGACGACGAGGTCGTGGTCGCGCCCGATGACCTCCCCGACCCGACGGCGTGGCCGTCGGTCGAGCTGTCACGCGACGGCCGCTGGCTGCTCGTGTCGATCTCGCTCGGCTGGAGCCAGGTGGACGTGCGCCTCCTCGACCGCACGACCGGCACCTGGGCCACGCTGATCGAAGGGGTCGAGGCGCTCACCAGCCTCACGTTCGACGACCATCGCCAGCGCCTGGTCGGCGTGACGACACTGGACGCCGACCGGGGCCGCCTCGTCGAGGCCGACCTCGACGACGCCGCGGCCGGCTCGTGGCGGACGTTGCGGGCCGAGGACCCCGACCCCCGCCGGGTGCTCGACTGGGCCGCGCCGCTGCCGTCGGGGCTGGTCGCCCGCACGACGCGCTGGGGCGTGGCCGAGCTGTGGTGGTCGGCCGCAGACGGGTCGTCGACCGAGCCCGTCGCTCTCGGCACCATCGGCGATCTCGGGGGCGTCGGCGTGCATGACGACCGCGACCTGCTGGTCGTGTCGTTCACCTCGTTCTCGCAGCCCGCCACGCTGCTGCGGTGGGAGCCCGGGGCGGCGGCCGAGCCGTGGTCGAGCCTGCCCGGCCCGCCCGACCTCAGCGGTCTGCGGGTCGAGCAGGTCGACTACGACGGGGGCGACGGCGTCCGCATCCCGATGTTCCTCGTGGCCGGCGAGCGCACACCTGCCGACGGGCCGGCGCCGACGCTGCTCACCGCGTACGGCGGCTTCGCCATCGCCGAGACCCCGGTGTACTCGGCCCTCGTCACGGCCTGGTGCGAACGGGGCGGCCGGGTGGCGGTGGCCGGCATCCGGGGCGGCGCCGAGGAGGGCGAGGCCTGGCACCGGGCCGGCATGCGGGCCGCGAAGCAGCGCTGCTTCGACGACTTCTTCGCCGCCGCCGACTGGCTGGTGGCCACCGGCCGCACCACCCGCGCCCAGCTCGCCCTCCGCGGCGGCTCGAACGGCGGGCTCCTCATGGGGGCGGCCATCACGCAGCGCCCCGACCTCGCCAGGGCGGTGCACTGCGCCGTGCCGCTCCTCGACATGGTGCGGTTCCCGCAGTTCCTCATCGCCCGACTCTGGATCCCCGAGTACGGCGACCCCGACGACGCCGACGAGTTCGCGTGGCTGCACGCGTACTCGCCGTACCACCGGGTCGTGCCGGGCACCTGCTACCCGGCCACGCTGCTCACCACGGCCGAGGAGGACACCCGCGTCGACCCGTGCCATGCCCGCAAGTTCGGGGCGCTCCTGCAGGCCGCGTCGTCGTGCGCCGACGAGAACCCGGTGCTCGTGCGGGTCGAGTCGCGGGCCGGCCACGGCGCCGGCAAGCCGGTGGGCAAGATCGCCGACGAGGCCGCCGACGTGCTGGCCTTCCTGGGCTGGCGGGTCGATCTGCACCCGGCGTGAGCTTCGGCGGTGAGCGAGAAGCTCACCGACGCCGGGCCGCCCCACTTCACGCAGGGCGTGTACACCGAGGTCACCGTCGAGTAGCGACGCCGGCAACGTGCCGCCTCGCGAGGCGGTGTGGTAGCAAGAGATCGCGCCTGACGTTCCCGCCCGTCAGACGCACGCTGGGCGGCCTTCGGGTCGCCCAGCACCCGCTTTTGTGTGCTTTCAGCGGCCCCGCTCCTCGCCCCAGAGGAGGACGTGGAGCCGGGTCGTGAGGTGCCAGCCCCGCGCCGCCACGGCGTCGGCGAGGGCCCGTCCGCCGGCCAGAACGGCGGCGGCCGTCGTGCCCTCGGGCATCACCACCACCGGCGCCAGCGAGTGCCGCTCGACCATCGCGGCCACCTGGTCGAGCTCGGCCGGCGCGGCCACCACGAACTTGAACGATGCCTTGCCGGTGGCCACGAAGGCGGCCAGCGCGACGCCGACGATGCGCCGCTCCTCGGCCACGCCGCTGTTCGCCAGCTTCGGCGACACGTTGAAGCGCTCGACCAGCGCAGCGACGGCCGGTTCCGGAGTGATCGTCCCGTTCGTCTCCACCTCGACGGCCCAGCCGCGCGCCGCGGCGGCCTCCAGGAAGGGCACGAGGCGGCGCTGCTGCAGGAGCGGCTCACCCCCGGTGACGACGACGCGGTCGACCCCGAGGGCGGCGACCTCGGCCACGAGTTCGGCGACGTCGACCTCTCGCAGCTCGACCGCCGGGTCGAACCGCTCCCAGTCCCAGGTGAAGGGCGTATCGCAATTTTCGACCAGCACGCCGTCAGCGAAGAAGAACCCTGTGCTTGTCGACAGGTTGACGACCGAGCCGCCCGGGACGGGCTCGACGCTCCGAACCAGTGAAGCTCGAAGCAGGCGATTCGGACGACGGTGCGCGCCGTTCCTGTCGAGGAGCGGGCGGGTGACGCGTAGGAAGCGGTCGATCTGCGCGAGGCCGTTGACGCAGACGCCTCGCCCGGGTTGGAGCGTCGAGGTGATGCCGATGCCGGCCAGCATCCGCTGCACGCGCTCGGACGTCTTGTCCTCGGCCTGCGCGATCGTCAGCTGGCCCCGGCTCAGGGATCCTTCCGCGTCGAAGAAGCCCGCAAGCCACCCCCCGACCTCGTCAGGACCCGACGGCAGCTCCGGTATCCAGGGCGCTCGTGCGAGCGTGTGGCTCACCCGATAGACGACTTTCCCTGACGCCGTTCGCCGACTCGCCTCGCGAACCGTGCACGCGGAGCCCGCCTCGTTGAGCACGCGGCAGTACGCCCTCGCCAGTACTTCGTCGGTGACCTGGAGGAAGATCTTCGGCCAGCGTTCGACGCCGACGTGTCCGTCACCCGCGATCAGCCCTGAGGCCCACCCATGCCACCAGTCCGCCGTTCGGACGCTCTCGTCGGGTTCCCATCCACGCAGGGAGGACACGCGAACGTGACGACCCTCCAGGTCCTTCGCTGGGGAGCGACGACGGCCGTCGACCTGATGTGGAGTGATGAAGACATGGTCCGGCGTCGTGACGATGGTGCGGTCGTCCAAGCCCACTGCGATCAGATGATCGACCGTCCGGCGGAGCACAGACTGGACGACCGCGCTCTCGTAGCGGCGGCCTCGATAGCTCATGACCATGTCGCCGACGGTCACTCGATCGATGGGTCGCTCTGTCCAGTCGGCCATGAGCACCGGCGTCTCCGGGGAGAAGCACCACGAGCAATCGAGGTTGCAGCGGCCGAGGCGGACGAACGCGGCCCGGCGGCCGAGGGTGAGGCCCTCGCCCTGGAAGGTGGGGCCGAAGACCTCGCTCACGACCAGCGTGTCGCGCTCGGTCACCGCGGGACCTCAGGAATTGCGGCGCGGTTGCAGCCGGCCCGCCCGCCCGGGACCGGCGCTACCCGCCGAAGGCCGCAGTCGCCGGTTGGGCGGGCATGCGTAGCGAGGCCGAAGCGAGCCCCCAGGGCGAGCGGAGCGCTGAGCAAGCGGAGACTCAGCCTTCGTACTCGGCGTACGCCCTCGGGGTCTCCCACGCCCTCACCGCGGTGACCCGTTCGGCCACCGGGACCGGGAGGTTCGCCTTGCACCAGTCGTAGAGGTGGCGGGCGATGGCCTCGGCCGACGGCTGGCCATCGAGCACGTCGTTGAGGTGGCGGTGGTCGAGGGTGGCGTCGATGTGGGCCTTCACGCCGTCGAGCTCGCGGAAGTCGACGACGAAGCCGCGCTCGTCGAGCTCGGGCGCGGCGGCGAGCACCTCGACCTCGTAGTTGTGGCCGTGGAGCCGCGAGCACGGGTGGTCGTCGCCCAGGCCGTGGAGCACGTGCGAGGCCGAGAAGCCGAACCGCTTCGAGATGCGGTACATCAGCCCGCCCCGACGGCGGCGGCGTAGGCCGTCGGGTCGGCGACGCCGGCGAGCGCGAACGCCTCCCGCCGCTCGACGCACGTGCCGCAGGTGCCACAGTGCAGCTCGCCGCCCTTGTAGCAGGACCAGGTGCGGGCGAAGTCGACGCCCAGCTCGGCGCCCTGGCGGACGATGTCGGCCTTGGAGAGGTTCAGGAACGGGGCGAGCACCCGGAAGTCGGGGTCGACGAAGCCCTCGTTCGCCACCCGGGCCAGGCGCTCGACGGCCTCGACGAACTCGGGGCGGCAGTCGGGGTAGACGGGGTGGTCGCCGGCGTGCACGCCGAGGGCGACGGCCCACGCCTTCCTGGCCACTGCGACGCCGACCGCCACCGACGCGAAGATCGCGTTCCGGTTGGGCACGACCGTGGCCCGCATCGAGTCGTCGGTGTAGTGGCCGTCGGGGACGGCCACGGCGTCGTCGGTGAGGGCGGAGCCACCGAGGAGGGCGCCCACCGAGCGGAGGTCGACGACGTCGACCGAGGTGTGCAGCGCGGTGGCCAGGGCCCGGGCGCCGTCGAGCTCCTTGGCATGGCGCTGGCCGTAGTCGAAGCTGAGGAGGCGGACCACTCGCCCCTCGGCCCTCAGGTGGTGGGCGAGGACAGCGGAGTCGAGCCCGCCCGACACCACCGCGACGACGACCGCCGCCTTGGTCACCGGCGCACCAGCGCTTCCGCAGGATTCCGGTGACCAATCGACCGAGCGAGCGTCCCACCGAGTGCCTGGCAGTCGAGCGCCAGCTCGCTGGGCGACGACGGGGTCCGGGGGCGCAGCCCCCGAGCAAGCTTCGTCACAGCTCGGCGGTCGTCTCGGTGACGATGCCGCCGCGGGCGTGCTGGGTGACGACGACCTTGACCCGCGTCGGCGCCGCGGCCCGCTGCACCTCCGAGGCGATCTCGACGGCGAGCGCTTCGGCGAAGACCGCCCGGTCGCGGAACGACCACAGGTACAGCTTCAGCGACTTCGACTCGATGCAGCGCTCAGCAGGCTCGTAATCGATCTCGACCGAGGACAGGTCGGGCTGGCCGGTGACCGGGCACAGCGACGTCACCTCGTCGGTCGTGAAGCGCACCCGGGTGCAGCCCGCCGGCGCCGGGAACGTCTCGACGTGGTCGAGCGGCTCGCGCACGGTGGACCGCAACGCGTGCAGGGCAGCGGTCACATCGGCTTCGGGCACGGCCGACGATCGTAGGGCCGTGGGCGGTCAGGGCCACGTTGGAGCCGACCGCCTCGCTGACCTTGGGGTGAGGTCGAGCGGTCTCAGCCCTGCAGGGGCCAGAGGTCGGGGCGGAGGGCGAGGGCGCCGATGGCCGCGAGGAGGCCGACGGCCCAGGACGCGATGCCCGGGCCGAGCAGACGGGGGCCGTCGAGGGCCCGGTGGCGCCACCGGTCGAGGG
>JACDCH010000033.1 GCA_013694495.1 Acidimicrobiia bacterium
CCCCCGATTCGGGGTTTTTCTACGGGAAGGGGCGGGTCAGCCGGCGTCGAGGGCGGCGCGGAGCTCCGCCACGGCGTCGCCGGCGGCTTCGGGCGGCTCGCCGGCGAGGAGGCGGCGCATGATCGCCGAGGCGACGACCACGCCGTCGGCGCCGGCCTCGCACACCTCGACGGCCTGCGCCGGCGTGGAGATGCCGATGCCGATGATGACCGGCGTGTCGGTGACGGCCTTGAGGCGGCGGGCGATCGCCGTGGCCGTGGCGGCCAGGGTGGTGCGCTCGCCGGTGATCCCGACCAGCGACACGCCGTACACGAAGCCGCGGCTGCGGGCGCAGATGCGCTCGAGCCGGGCGTCGTCGGCAGTGGGGGCAGCGAGCAGCACGGTGTCGACGGCGGCGGCGTCGGCCGCCTCGCACCACGTGCCGGCCTCCTCGAGCGGGATGTCAGGAACGATCGCGCCCGAGACGCCGGCGTCGGCCAGCCACTGGGCGAAGCGGGCCTCACCCGGGCGGTAGACGAGGTTGTAGTAGGTCATCACCACCAGCGGGACGCCGGCGTCGATCGACTTGAGCTCCGTGAGAACACTGGCCGGCGTGGTACCCCGCGCCAGCGCCCGCGACGACGTCTCCTGGATGGTGGGGCCGTCCATCACCGGGTCGGAGAACGGGATGCCGACCTCGATGGCGTCGGCCCCGGCGTCGGCCATGGCCCGCAGCGAGTCGGTCCACCCCTCGTCCATGCCGCCGGTCACGTAGGGGACGAGCAGCTTCCGGCCCCGGTCCCGCGCCGTGCGGAGCGTCGCCTCGAGCGGGAGGCGCTCGACGACGTCAACCACCCACGTACCGATCGCCCAGCAGGTCGGCGACCTGGGCGACGTCCTTGTCGCCCCGGCCCGACAGGTTGACGAGCACGACCTTGCCGACCAGTTCGCCGCCGCGTGCCTCACGGGCGACCCAGGCCACGGCGTGGGCCGATTCGAGGGCGGTGATGATGCCCTCGGTGCGGGCCAGCAACTCGAACGCGTCGAGCACCTCGGCGTCGGTGACGGGTTCGTAGCGAGCCCGTCCGATGTCGGCGAGGTGGGCGTGCTCGGGGCCGACCCCCGGGTAGTCGAGCCCGGCCGAGATCGACTCGGCCTCCTGGACCTGACCGACGTCGTCCTGCATCAGGTACGAGAGCATCCCGTGCACCACGCCCGGGATCCCATGGCCGACGGCGGCGCCACCGGCGGGTTCGGCCCCGACCAGCTCGACGCCGGGAAGCTCAGCGAAGCCCGAGAAGATGCCGGCCGCGTTGGAGCCGCCACCGACGCAGGCCACGACGACGTCGGGGTCGGCACCATCGAGCAGCGCCCGGCACTGCTCCCTGGCCTCGTCGCCGATGACCCGGTGGAACTCGCGCACCATGAAGGGATAGGGGTGCGGGCCCATCACCGAGCCGAGGCAGTAATGGGTCGAGTCCACCACCGCGACCCAATGGCGCATCGCCTCGTTGACCGCGTCCTTCAGCGTGCGGGAGCCGGTGGTGGCCGGCCGCACCTCGGCCCCGAGGAGGCGCATGCGGAAGACGTTCAGCGCCTGGCGGGCCATGTCGACCTCGCCCATGTAGACGATGCACTCCATCCCGAAGAGCGCCGCCGCGGTGGCCGTGGCCACGCCGTGCTGGCCGGCCCCGGTCTCGGCCACGAGGCGGGTCTTGCCCATGCGCTTCGCCAGCAGCGCCTGGCCCAGCACGTTGTTGATCTTGTGGCTGCCGGTGTGGTTCAGGTCCTCGCGCTTCAGCAGGACGCGACACCCGAGCTCGGCTCCCAGTCGCGTGCAGTCGGTGAGGATCGACGGGCGGCCGGCGTAGTCCCGCAGCAGCGCGTGGAGCTCGGCCCGGAAGGCGGGGTCGGCCCACGCCTCGGTGAAGGCGGCGTCGAGCTGCTCGCAGGCCGGCACGAGGGTCTCGGGCACGAAGCGGCCGCCGAAGCGGCCGAACCGACCGTCGGACCCGGGCACGCCCATCACGGGCTCGTCGGTCGACCTCATGGGACGAGGATCGCGCCGCGGCGTCAGGCGGGGCAGATCGACCGGTCGTCGACGACCGGTTCGGCGTCGGCGGTTTCGTGCGCACCGAAGCGCTCCCGCAGGGTGAACGCAGTGGGTGTCGGGCCGTGGGCGGTGAGGTGGGCCAGCCGGGCGATGCCCTCCTCGGGCGGGGGGCGATGCCCCGCCGGGATCCACCAGAGGACCAGGATCGGACCGGCCGGCTTCTCGAACCACGAGCGCCGGTGGCGGAGGATGCCGGCATGGGCGCTGCGGTAGGTGAAGTCGGCGAGCGCCTCCACCGAGGTCCACACCGACACGTTCACGATCATGAGTGGATCGTCGTAGGCCCGTACCGAGGTGGCGTTGCCCTCGTCGGTCTGCAGCCGCCAGACGAAGCCCGGCGACCCGTCGGCGAGCTCGTTGATCGGGTCGAGGCCCTCGACGAAGCCGGCGGTGTCGGGGTGGTCCAGCGGTTGAAGGAGCCGGGCCACGTTGATCTGGGCGAGCTCGAACCGGTCCCCTTCCGTCATGCGGGCGACCGTAGCGCCGGCTGCCGGCGGCGCTGCACGACTTCCACCAGCGCCCGTCGGTTCGGCTCGCCGATCCACGCCGTCGGCCACAGGAGCACGAGCTCCTCGGCGCGGACCTCCACGGCCACCACGCGCACGGGCTTGCGCCCTTGCTCGACCCAGATGCAGGCGCAGCCGGTGACGCCCTCCCAGGCGATGCGCTGGACGCGGCCGAGGTGGCGCCACAGCAGCCCCCGCCGGCCGACCCGCACCCACGCCGTGGCCGACAGCAGCCACGGGACGCCGGCCGCCAGCGCGAACAGGCCGTAGGCGGCGCGGAAGCGCACGTCGGGGT
>JACDCH010000039.1 GCA_013694495.1 Acidimicrobiia bacterium
TGCTGCTGGCCTGGGTCGGCGGGCCCGCTGGCCGGCGCACCGTGGTCGTCCCGTTCGCCGCCGCGCTGGTCGTTCTGGGCCTCGGCGTCACGTTCGCCGTGGCTGCTGGGGCCGGCCCCACTGCGCCGGCCGGCGACAGCCTCGGCACCCGGATCCTGCTGTGGCGGGAGGCGGCCGACCTCGTGGCCGCCCACCCGGCCACCGGCGTCGGGCCCGGCCGCTTCGAGCAGGTGGCGCCGAACCGCGATCCGGACCTCCGGCGGACCCACTCCGCGCCGCTGCAGGTCGCAGCTGAGCAGGGCGGGGTCGGCGTGGCGCTGCTGCTCGGCCTGGTCGCGTGGGCCGTCGCCGCGCTGTGGACGGCCCGGTCCGACCGGTCGGTCGCCGTCGGCGCCGGGGTGCTCCTGGCCGTCGCCTGGCAGGCCAGCTGGGACTGGGTGCTGGCCGAGCCCGCGGTCAGCCTGTCGGCGGCATTCCTGGTGGGGGCGACGACCTCCCGCCGTCGGGGCCCGGGAAGCCGGGGTTGACGCCGCCGGAGCCGGTGATCCCGGTGGGCCGGAGCAGGCGGGCGACGGTGCGGACGAGGATGCGGACGTCGAGCGCCAGCGAACGGTGGTCGACGTACCAGACGTCGAGCTCGATGCGCTCGGGCCAGCTGATGGCGTTGCGCCCGTTCACCTGGGCCCAGCCGGTGAGGCCCGGACGGAGCTCGAGCCGCCGGCGCTCGTGGGGGCCGTAGCGAGCCACCTGCTCCGGCAGGGTCGGGCGGGGGCCGATGAGGCTCATGTCGCCCCGGAGCACGTTCAGCAGCTGGGGCAGCTCGTCGAGGCTGGTCGACCGTAGACGCCGGCCGAACGCAGGCGCGCGATCGGCGTCGGGCTCTCCGGGGAAGCGCTCGTCACGCATGGTGCGGAACTTCACGATGTCGAACTCCACGCCGTCGCGGCCAGTGCGGCGCTGGCGGAACAGCACCGGTCGCCCCAGGCGGACGCGCACCAGCACGGCCACGGCCGCGAGCAGGGGCGCGAGCGCGACGGCGGCGACGCCCGCCACGACGGTGTCCACGCCGCGCTGCAGGGGACGATGCGTCGTCACCGGTGCCCCCGTCGACCGGCGACGGCGACGACCAGGTCAGGACGATCGGCTCGCACCGCGACGTGGTTCTGGCGGTGCTGGAACCGCTCGAGCTCGGGGCTGTACGGCGCCAAGGCCACGTGCTGTGGGAAGACACGGCCGGTCGTCCACCCCTCGCCCAACGCGTCGACGAGGTCGTGCACCCACACGCGCGCCACGCTGTTCCAGGGGCTGACCTCGAACTGCACGATGTCCACCGCGCCGCGAGCGAACGCCCGGACGAACCCCCGCAGGACCTCGAGGTCGTAGCCCTCAGCGTCCACCTTCAGGAGGTGGACGCGCTCGATGGCGTGCTCGTCGAGGACGTCGTCGCCCGCCCGGACGGCCACGTCGAAGGTCTCGGAGCCCGCCGGGAGCACCGCCAGCGACGCCACCTCCGTGTGCGCCACGTCGTAGCCGAGGCGCGCCGAGCCCGTCCCGGCCCCGAGGGCGACGGGATGAGCGTGGACGCCGCCGTCGTGGGCGAAGCGGCGCTGCAGCCGGTCGAAGGTGGGGGGCGCGGGCTCGAAGGCGTGGATCGTCGCGTTCGGGAAGCAACGGCGGGCGGCCGCGGTCCAGTGCCCGACGTTCGCGCCCACGTCGAGGATCACGACGGGTTCGACTTGCGCGAGCCGCGCCAACAGCGCGAACTCGCCGTCGTGCTCGGCGTCGCCGTCGTCGTTCTCGTACGCGGCCAGGAAGGCGGCTGCCACCGAAGCGGACCGGCGCACGAGGGCGTGCTCCCGGCGGACGGACACTGCGCGGAAGAGCCTCACCCTCGCCCGCCCCCACGAGGTCACGACGCCGCCCCTCCCGTGCCGCGGCGGGCGGCGACCTGCCGGTAGGTGTCGAGCGACGCGGCCGCGACCGCCCGCTGGTCGAAGGCCTCCTGCGCTCGGGTCGCCGCCGCGGCACCCAGCCGGGCCCGGAGCGCAGCGTCGTCGAGGAGGCGGGCGATGGCCCCGACGAGGGCCGGCGGGTCGACCGGCGGCACGAGCAACAGGTGGTGCCCGTCCGACCCGAGCTCGCGGCAGCCGCGGATGTCGGAGAGCACCATCGGCCGGCCGCAGGCGGCCGCCTCCATGCCCGACCGGCTGAAGCCTTCCCGGTGGCTGGGCAGGACGAAGACGTCGAGGGCGGAGTACACGGCGGGCATGTCGTCGCGAGGCCCGATGAGCTCGATGCCGAGCACCTCGTCGCGGAGCGCGTCGGGCTTGTCCTCGTCGGTGGGGCCGACCCACACGAAGCGGGCCCGGCCGGCGAGCGCTCGGGCGGCGACGCCGAGCTCGACGATGCCCTTCTCGGCCACCCGCCGGCCGACGCCGCCGACGACGAGCTCATTGTCGGCGACCCCCCACTCGGCCCGGACCCGGCGGCGGGCGGCGGCATCGAAGCGGAACCGGTCTAGGTCGACGCCGTTGCCGACGACCCGCGCCTTGCGGTCCGGTACCGCCCAGCGCAGCGCCTCCCGATCGACGGCGTTCTGGAACAGCTCGTGGTGGGAGAAGCCCGCCGCGAGGCCTTCGATGCCGAGCACCACGGCCCGCTTGGCCCGCCGGTCGCCGTCGCCCACCCACAGGCCGTGGCAGGTGTTGACGACCACCGGGACCCGTAGCAGCCGACCGAGGACTCGGCCGATCACGCCGGCCTTGGGCGTGTGGGTGTGCAGGACGTCGAGGTCGAGGCGGCGGATGGCGGCCGCCACCTGGCGCGCCGCGGCCACGTCGCGCCGCAGGTTCCACGCCCGGGTGAACGCAGGCACGGGCACGTGGGTCACGCCGAGCGACTCGACCGCGTCGACGTAGGGGCCCGGTGCCGAGATCCCGAAGACGTCGTGGCCGGCGTCGACGTCGACGGCCAGCTCGGTGGCGAGGAGCAGGGCCAGGCTCATGTCGACCGTCGTGAGGTGGGCGATGCGCAGCGGGCGCTCAGCCACGACGGAGGACCTTGGCCGTGGCCACCATGCCGGCGTAGGCCCGCTCCGACAGCAGCCGGCCCCGCAGCTTGGCCGCGAAGAACGCCGGCGGATCCGTGCGCCGCACCGGCACTCGCCGCAGGGCGAGGACGTCGGCCCCTGGCGCGTTCCGGCCGAGCTTCCCGGTAGCGGCGGAACGGAACCGGGCCTCGATGGCCGGCCGGAGCGCGGGTACCTCCACCCCCCACGTCCAGGCGAAGTGTCGGGGGCGAGCGGCGTCGCCGAGGTGCGCGGCGATGGCGTCGCTGCAGCGGTCGAGCTGGGCGGCGTCGGTGGCCTCGGGGCGGCTGTGGTCGAACGTGTGGTTGCCGATTGTGGCCAGGCCGCTGCGGTGGAGCTCGGCCAGGTCGGCCCACGTCATGGCCGGGGCGCCCTGGCTGTCGGCCGACGATCCCTCCCACCGCAGCGGCCCGCCCACCAGCCCGCCGGAGACGTACACCGTGAACGGCAGGTCGCGCTCGCGGAGCAGCGGCCACGCGACGTCGTGCACGTCGGCGAACCCGTCGTCGAACGTGAGCACCACCGACGGCGAGGGATCGCCTGTGGCGAGCCGATCGAGGGCGGCGTCGAGGGGGAGCACCTCGGTGCCGCTCTGCACGAGCAGGTCGAGCTGGCCCTCGAACGCAGCCGCCGAGGTGTCGAGCTCGTCGCCGCTCCCCCCGCCGACGCGGTGCCAGATGAGGAGCGTCGTGCCCACCGGCGCGCCGCCATCGACGCGGCCGATCGCGCCAAGCGCCGCCTTGGCCCTCGATCGCGCGCTCCCCGATGTGCCGGCGCCGCCCGCGTCCGTTCCAGCCGTCATCGATCGCGACCGGGGGAACGGGAGGCGGCGGCGATGAGCGCCGCCACCGTCGACCACATCTGCCGGGCGTTGAAGCGGTCCTCGACGGCCTGCCGTCCGGCGCGGCCGAGGCCGGCCCGGAGGTCGTCGTCGTGGAAGACCCGATCGAGGGCCATCACCAGCGCGTCGGGCTCGAACGGTGGCACCACCAGCGCGGTCCGGTCGGCCTCGACGTAGTCGCGCATCGCAGGGGTGTCGGACACGACGACCGCCTTGGCGCAGGCGAGCGACTCCAGCAGGACGGTCTGGCCGGTGGGGTAGGCCCGCCGTTGCGTGGCCACGACCGACACGCGGGCGCCGGCGAGCAGCTGCCGGTACCGCTGGGCGTCGACGAAGCCCAGCAGCTCGACGTTGTCGGCCACCGCCAGGCCGTCGATGTCCTCCGGGCGGCACGCGACCTTGGCCGGCAGCCCGCTCCGGGCCAGGGCCTCGAAGAGGGTGGGCCAGTCGCGGCCCCGGTCGCGACCGACTGCCAGGACGTAACCGTCGTCGCCGGCATCCGGCGTGAACCGCTCGTGGTCGATGCCGAAGGGCACGACGTGGATCCGATCGGCGGGCAGGTGGAGGTGGTCCCGGTACGTCGGCACCTGGCTCGCGGAGAAGCAGACGAGGTGGTCGATGCTCGACCAGGCCCAGCGGTAGAAGGCGAGCCGGGCTGCCGTCGACCGGGTTGGCTGCCGCTCCCACGTCTCGAGCAGCTCGGCGAGCCAGCAGGCGATCACCACCATCGGCTGGCGCCGGGCGAGCGGCACGAGGCGGCGGGTGGCAGCCAGGGCGTTCGCTTCGCTCTCGAAGAAGGCCAGCGTCGCATCCGACCGCGCGATCCGGGGCGCCAGGAGCGCGGTCTGGAGCCACGGGGCGCCGATGCGCTCCGAGGCGTCGACGAGGCGCCGGATCGGCGGCCGGGTGAACGGCGGATGGAGGTGGCGGTCCGTCCACCGCAGCTCGATCGCGCTGTCGCCCAGCAGGTCGATGCGGTACGGCAGCCGGCCGCCGTCGCCGGCCGCCGACCGGGCGTAGTCCTGGCTCTTGAGGACGGCGACGTCGCGCGCGCGGGTCGGGAGCAGGCGCCGGTACAGCGCCGCGCAACCGGTCACGAGCTGCTCGACGTCGAACCGGGCGACGGCCCGGCGCCGACCCGCGGCCCCGAGCCGGGCCCGCAAGCCGGGATCGGCGAGGAGCGCCCCGATCCGATCGGCGACCCGTACGGCGTCGCCGGCCGGCACGAGGAAGCCCGTCTCCTCGTCGACGACGAGGTCGGTGACGCCGCCGACCCGGGTGGCCACGACCGGGAGGCCCGCCGCCATCGCTTCGACGACGGCCAGCCCGAAGCCCTCGTAGTCGGACGTGGAGCAGAACACGTCGGCCGCGTGGTAGGCGTCAACGAGGTCCCGCCCCGTCCGGCTCCCGGCCAGCGCGACTCGACCGGCGAGCCCCTCGGCGTCGATCCGCCGCTGAAGCTCGTCGCGCTGCGAGCCGCTGGCCACGACGACGACGCAGCAGTCGACGGACCGTCGACGGAGCTCAGCGGCGGCGTCGATCAGGAGGGCCACGTTCTTCGTCGGGACGAGCCGGGCGACGTAGAGGACCACCGGCGAGGCGCGGTCGTCGAGCCCGAGGCCTCGGCGGGCCGCGGCCGCGTCGATGGGGGCCTGGCCGAAGGCCGCGGCGTCCACGCCGAGGGGGAGCAGGTGGATGCGCGCCCTCGGCACCCGCCAACGTCGCGCCACCTCGCCGGCGACCGCGGTGGAGTGCACGAGCGGCACGAACCGCAGGTGCCGGCACAGCGCTCCTTCGATCCACTCCGTCGCCCGGCTGTGGCGGCCGTTCCCGGGCGCGTCGTGGACCTCCAGGATGCGGCGGGCCCGGGGGGCGCCCACCATCGCACCGAGGGCGTGCACCGCGGTGCCGCTGTGGGCGTGGATCAGGTCGGGGCGGACCTCTCGGGCGGTCCGGCCGAACCGGCGCCAGAGGCGGAGGCGATCGGCGAGGCCGACCCGGCCCTCCACGCCGGCCGGGTGCACGCGGATGCCGGCGGGTAGCTGGTCGAGCTCGTCGTCGGGGAACGCGGGGCGCACCGTGGCGAGGTGCACCTCGAACTCGTCGGGATCGACGGTGGCCAGTTGGCGGATCACGAGGGGGATGCCCCCCTGGACGCTCAGGCGCCAGGAGACGTGCAGCACCCGCCGACGTCGTGTCGTCGGGCTCGACGACGTCACGAGGCCCGCTCGCGCGGGTCGACCGGGCGCGTGCTCCGACGGTGCTGGCGCGCCTTGGCCACACCCGCGCGGATCGCGCCCAGGTGG
>JACDCH010000074.1 GCA_013694495.1 Acidimicrobiia bacterium
GCCCCGAGGGGGTCATCCTCGACGACCTGGGTCGGGCCAGCCTCGTCGTCTCGCTCGTCGCGCTGGCCCTCGCCGGCGCGGCGACGGCCGTGGCGTCGGCGGCGTCGGTCCTCGACCAGCGGGCCACGCTCGCCCGGCTCCGTCTGGCGGGCACCCCCGTTGCCGTGCTGCAGCGGGCCCGGGCGTGGCAAGCGTCGCTGCCCCTCGTTGGTGTGACGACGGCCTCGGTGGCCTCCGGTGCCGGCGCCGGGATCTTCCTGCTGCTCGCGTTCGGGACCGCACCCGAGCAGGTCCGCCCACCCGACCTCCTGCCGATGGCGGGCCTCGTCCTCGCCGGGCTCGCCACCGGGCTCCTGTCGGCGGTGGCCACCCGTCCCGTGCTCGTGGCCGCGACGTCGCACCCGCTCCGCGACCGCTGAGAGTCTCAGGACTTGCGGAGAACCAGCGGGTCGCGCCGGGCGCCCTTTCGACCGCCGGAGGCGCTGGGGTCTGGGGCGGAGCCCCAGGCATCGGCCGCAGGGCGACGACGTCGGCCGAGGACCGGAACGACCGAGCGGAGCGAGGGCTACAAAACTCGCCGGAACGGAGCGAAGCGAGTGACGGCGAAACTCAGCCGCCCTTCTGGAGCGCGGTCAGGAACCGGACCACCTGTCCCCGGACCTTCTCGTGGGTGAGGGCGGCGTCGTCGAGGATGCGCCGCCCGACGGACTCCTCGCTGCGGGTGAGGGCGAGCAGCAGGTGCTCCGTGCCGATGTAGTCGTGCCCCATGCTCAGCGCCTCTTGGAGCGTGGCGGCGAGCGCGAGGGCCGCCTTGGGGGTGTAGGGGACGTGGGCGCTGCCGCCGAGGGAATCGCACCGTCCGACGATCGCGTCGATGGCGGCGTCGACGGCAGCCTGGTCGAGGCCGGCGCCGATCAGGATCGAGCCCGCCACCGCCTCGGGCCCCGCGGCCAGGCCGGCGAGGAGGTGCTCGGTCCCGAGGTAGGGGTGCCCGAACCGGCGGCTGGCAGCTTGGGCCTCGGTCATCGCCGTGCGGGCCCGCTCGGTGAAGCGGGAGAAGTCGAAGGTCGGTGCGTGCTTCTGCTGGGCGGCCTGCTTGGTGACGCCGAGGGCGGCGCCGATCTGGCTCCACGAGCAGCCGGCCCGGCGGGCCTGGTCGACGAAGTGACCGAGCAGGGCGTCGGTGAGCTCGTCGACCTCTGCCTTCAACGTCGCCGCTGCGCTGAGCAGCGCGATCGGCTCGTCGCTCTCCGCCTGGGCTCGGGCCAGGGCGATCAGGTCGTCGAGGCGGGGCGGCGTCGGGCTGGCGGTGGGCATGCGTCAACTCTGCCTTGACGGCCAGGTGACGTCAAGGAGAGGTTGACGATCACTCGAAGGTGTGGTGCACCGCCTCGACGTTGTTGCCGTCGGGATCGCGGACGAAGGCGCCGTAGTAACCCGGGTGGTACTCGGGCCACACCTTCGGCTCGTGGAGCACCTCGGCGCCATGGTCTACCGCGGCCTTGAACCAGGCATCGACGGCCGCCCGGTCCGGGGCCTCGAACGCCACGTGGGCCTCGTGCTGCAGCGTGTCGGAGGTGGCTTTGCTGATCCAGAAGTCCGGCTTGCCGTCGCGGCCGTAGCCGATGGCCTCGCCGAAGTCCATGATCTTGCCCCCGCCGATGGTGGGCAGCACGGCGTCGTAGAAGGCGGCGGCCGTCGCCATGTCGACGGCCTGGATCCCGATGTGGTCGATCATCCCCGCATCATCGCTTGCTCGCGCCTCCACTCGCCTGGCGGCTCGCTTCGGTCGCTCGCTACGCGTGCCCGCCCAACCGGCGTCGCAGCCTTCGGCGAGAGGCGCCGGTCCCGGGCGGGCGGGTCGGCCGCCGGCGCCCGGGATGCCCGGCGCCGTCTGCGAGCCTCTGACAAGTCGACGCTCAGGTCACCACGGGAAGGCGGAGGTTGGGGTCGCCGCCCGCGTCCAGCGGGGTCGGGCCGTCGGAGCGGAGGCGCCACCACCCGGCCGCCGCCACCATCGCCGCGTTGTCGGTGCACATGGCTCGGCTCGGCACGAAGGCGTGCATCCCGTCGGCGGTGCAGGCGTCGAGGAACCGCTCGCGGAGCACCGAGTTGGCGGCCACCCCGCCGCCGAGGACCATCCCCTTGGCCCCGACCGCCTGCGCCGCCCGCTGGGCCTTGGTCACGAGCACGTCGACCACCGCCTCCTGGAAGCTGGCGGCCACGTCGGCCGTGCCGACCTCGGGGTGGCGGCGGACGTGGTTGACCACGGCCGTCTTGAGGCCCGAGAAGCTGAAGTCGTAGCTCTCGTCCTGCATGGCGCGGGGGAAGCGGATGGCCTCCGGGTCGCCGTCCATGGCCACGCGATCGATGGCCGGGCCGCCCGGGTAGCCGAGGCCGAGGTAGCGGGCGACCTTGTCGAACGCCTCGCCGGCGGCGTCGTCGATCGTCTGGCCCAGCAGGCGGTAGCGCCCGTGATCCTCCATGTGGATCAGGAGGGTGTGGCCGCCGGACACGAGCAGCACGACCACCGGCAGCTCGAGCGACGGGTCCTCGAGGAAGCCGGCGTACAGGTGGGCCTCGAGGTGGTTGACGCCGACGAACGGCACGTCCCACACGAGCGCCAGCGCCTTGGCCGCCGACACCCCCACGAGGAGCGAGCCGATGAGGCCCGGGCCGACCGTGGCGGCGACCGCCTCGACCCCGCCGTCGGGAAGGCCCGCCTCGACGAGGGCCTGGGCGATCACCGGCGTGAGCAGGTCGACGTGGGCTCGGCTGGCGATCTCGGGCACCACGCCGCCGAAGCGGGCGTGCAGCTCGATCTGGCTCGACACGACCGACGACAGCACCGTCTGGGCGCCGGACACGACCGCGGCGGCCGTCTCGTCGCAGCTCGTCTCGATGCCGAGCACGACGGTGGCTTCGCGGGGGTGGGCGGTCAACTGGCCTCCTGTCGGGGCGCGAGCTCGTCGAGGCGGGCCGCGAAGGCGGCACCGTCGACGTCGTGGGCCCACATGATGACGGCGTCCTCGACGGGGTCGGTGTAGTACCCCTCGCGCACCCCGGCGGGGGCGAAGCCGAAGCGCCGGTAGAGCCGCAGCGCGGGCTCGTTCGACGTGCGCACCTCGAGCGTGAGGGCGGTGGCGCCCTTGTCGACGGCGGCCCGGCACAACGCGTGGAGCAGCAGGACGCCGATGCCCTGCCGCTGGAACGAGGGTTCGACGGCGATCGTGGTGATGTGGGCGTCGGGCAGCACGTACAGGGCGCCGCCGTAGCCGACGAGCTTCGACGAGGCCTTGGCCACGAGGTACGTGCGTCGGTCGCCGAGGGCCAGCTCGGACTGGAACAGCCCGGTGGTCCACGGCCGCGGGTACACCTGGTTCTCGATCCGCAGGGCGGCGCGCAGGTGCCGGCGCTGCATCGGCAGCAGGACGACGTCGACCAGGGAGGCGGGCTCGGCGGCCATCACTCGGCCCGGCCCTGCTCGTCGCGGGTGGTCCAGTTGATCTCGGCGTCGGGCTTGCGCAGGTAGAGCGGGGCGAGCTCCCAGGCGGCCACGAACTGCTCGCGCAGCGCCCGGGCGTGGGCGAGCTGCACGAGCGACGACGCCGACGGGTGGGCGAAGCCCTGGTCGGCCAGCTCGACCCGCTTCAGGCCGTCGAAGGCATCGTGGTAGCGCAGCGCGCCGTCGCCGACCATGAGGACCTCGTCGGGGGTGGCGAGGAGCTCGGAGGCGAGGTCGTCGGGCGAACCGAGCTGATGGGCCGACACGCGTTGCACGCCGCCGGGGACCTGCCGGTAGAAGGCGTAGAACACCTCGCCCCGCTTGGCGTCGATGGCCGCGACGATGAGCCGCGACGTGTGGCGCACGGGGAAGGCGAGCAGGTCGAGGCTCGGGACCCCGATCATCGGCACCCGGAGGGCGTGGGCCATCGCCTTGGCGGCGGCGATGCCGACCCGCAGGCCGGTGAACAGCCCGGGCCCGAGGTCGACGGCGACGCAGGAGATCTCGTGCAACTCGATGCGGGCCGACCGGCGGACGAAGTCGATCGTGGGCGTGAGCAGCTCGGCGTGGCGCCGGCCCCGCGAGGTGTGGGCCGCGGAGAGGACGCCCTCGTGGCCACCGATGGCCGCCCCCACCTGCTGGGTGGACGACTCGATCCCGAGGATGATCACCGGCCCGCCCCCTGTGCTCGACGATGGCTGCTCATGCCGTGGTCCAGGGCTCGAGGACGGTGTGGAGGGCGCGGGTGCGGCCGGCCCACGACGGCCCGACCGAGCGCAACTCGAGGAGGCGCTCGTCGTCGGCGTCGCCCAGGCTGAGGCGGATCTCGAGGAAGTCGGCGGGCACGGCGGGGGCGATGGCGTCGCCCCACTCGACGAGCACCACGGCGTCCTCGTCGAGCAGCTCGGGCAGGCCGACGTCGAACACCTCCGCCATCGTCTCGAGGCGGTAGACGTCGAGGTGGTGCAGCCGCAGGCGCGTGCCGTCGTACTCCCGGGCCAGCGTGAACGTGGGGCTGGTGATGAGCCCCTCCACGCCGAGGCCGCGACCGAACCCCTGTGCGAACGCCGTCTTCCCGGCGCCCAGGTCGCCGGCCAGCAGCAGGAGATCACCGGGCCGGGCGAGCTCCGCCAGGGCGCCCGCCAGCTCCTGGGTCTCCGCCACGGAGCGGGTGCGGGCCGAGATCATCGGCGGACAGGTTACGGG
>JACDCH010000092.1 GCA_013694495.1 Acidimicrobiia bacterium
GGCCTCCGCCACGGGCTCGGCACCGTCAGCGGGCGCCGGTGGGGCCTCGGGCAGCAGGGCCTGGAGCTCCTCGTCGGTGAGCCGGCGGAAGGCGCGGCGTTCGGCGACCCGCTCGAGCACGGCCACCTCGAGCTCGGCGGCGGTGAGGCTGCGGTCCGGACCCGCCAATGCGTCGACGGCGATCCCGGCGGCGCGGGTGAGGTCGAGGTCGGCCTCGTAGCTGGCCTTCAGCCGGTCGGTGATGGCCTCGGCCTCACCACCGAGGACGCTGAAGCTGTCCTCATCCATCACGGTGCCGTCGTAGAGGATGTGGAACAGTTGGTCGTCGGCGGGCGAGTCGGCCACCTCGACCACCAGGATCTCGACCTCGAGCGGCTTCAGCTCGTGGGTGAAGACGTTGCCGATGATCTGCGCGTAGTTGTTGGCGATCGAGTTCGCGTTGACGTCCTCGCGGCTGTACTGGTAGCCGGTGATGTCCGCCGTGCGCACGCCGAACTTCCGCAGGTTGTCGAACTCGTTGTACTTGCCGACCCCGGCGAAGGCGATGCGGTCGTAGATCTCGGCGATCTTGTGCAGCGTGCTCGACGGGTTCTCGGCGGCGATGAGGACGCCGTCGGCGAAGGACACGGCGACGAGCGGGCGGCCCCGGGCGACGTTCTTCCGGGCGAAGTCGGCCCGGTCCTTCATCACCTGTTCGGGAGCGACGTAGAACGGCATGTTGCTCATGGCGTGGCGCTCCCCGTCGGGCCCATCGTGGGTGAAGCGCCGCTGGCGGCGGTGCTGTCCGGGGTGGACAGGCGCTGCACCAGGGAGGCGAAGCGCTCGGCGATCTCCGCCGCGGGCACCCGCTCGAAACCCGACGCCGTGATCGTGGCGATGGTCGGGTAGATGCCGCGGACGAGGTCGGGGCCGCCGGTGGCGGAGTCCTCGTCGGCCGCGTTGAACAGCGCCGAGATGGCGAGGTCGATCGTCTCCTCGCGGCTCAGGCTCTCGCGGTAGCCGAGCTTCACGACGGTGCCGGCGTGCAGGCTGCCCGAGCCGGTGGTGGCGAAGTTCGATTCCTCGTAGCGGCCGCCGGTGACGTCGTACTGGAACAGGCGGCCCGAGCGCCGGCGGACGTCGTAGCCCGCGAACAGCGGGACGATCACGAACCCCTGCATCGCGGCCGGGAGGTTGGCCCGCACCATGCCGGACAGCTGGTTGGCCTTGCCCTCCAGACTCAGCTGACTCCCCTCGACCTTCTCGTAGTGCTCGAGCTGGAGCTGGAAGAGCTTGACCATGTCCATGGCCGGGCCGGCGGCCCCGGCGATGGCGACCCCGCTGTGGCGGTCGGCCGGATACACCTTCTCCATCGTGCGGTGCGAGATCAAGTGGCCCGACGTGGCCCGCCGGTCACCGGCCATCACCACGCCGTCGGCGTAGCGCACGGCGACGACGGTGGTGCCGTGCGTGATCTGGAGGCGGTCGCCGACGTCGGACGGCAGCGCCGGCGGCGCCATCCCGGCGCGCTGCAGCAGCGAGGTGAACGAGGGCCCGGGGTCGTCACCGGGCGGGAACAGGAGCGAAGCCATGGCGGCGCCGGACCCTACCGGGTGGCGGCCAGGTACTCCGCAGCGCGACGCAGCCGCTCGACGTCCTCGCCGAACTTCCCGATCCCCTGGTTGCAGTTGATGCACAGGATCCCGCGGATCGCACCCGTGTGGTGGTCGTGGTCCAGGTGCAGCGAGGCGAGCCGCGCCGGCGCGGCGCCGCAGATCGCGCAGCCGCCACCCTGGGCATCGAGCAGCCGATCGACGTCGTCCGCGGTATGCCGAACGTCCGCCGGTAGTAGAGCTCCCCGATTACACGAACAATTGCAAGAGAGTTCGCTACTCTCCGCCCTTCTGAACGTAACCTTTTACAAACTCCTCGGCATTTGTCTCGAGAACTTCATCGATTTCGTCCAGCAGATCATCCAGCTCGGCCTTCAACGCATCGCCCTTGTCGCTGGTCTGGGGGGCGTCCTCGACCACCTCTTCGTCCTGCTTGGCAGGGGCTTGCTTCTTCTTCAGTTCCCGTTCGGCCATGGGCCCATCACCTCGGTTGTTCGGTCACGACTTGGCGGCCGCGTCGAGCGCGGCGATCAGTTCTCCGGCCGTGGCACAGCGGTCGAGGAGGCTACCCACCATCGCCTGCGTCCCACGGAGCGGTTCCATCATGGGGACACGGCGGAGCGGATCCCCCCCGATGTCGAAGACGAGGCTGTCCCAGTTGGCCGCGACGATGGCCTCGGGGAAGCGGCGGAGGCACTCACCCCGGAACCACGCCCTCGTCTCGGGCGGCGGGTGGGCGACGGCGTGCTCGACGTCGTCGTCGCCGATCAGGCGCTCCAGGCCCACCCGCGCCGCCAGCCCCTTGTCGGGCCGGAGGTCGTGGTACTGGATGTCCATGGCCGCCAGCCGGGCGTCGGTCCAGTCCAGGCCGTGGCGGTCGCGGTAGCCCTCGAGCAGGCGGTGCTTCGCCACCCAGTCCACCGTCGAGGCGAGCGTCGTCGGGTCGGTCTCGAGGCCGACGAGCGCCTGTTCCCACCGGGCCAGCACGTCGCCGCCGATCTCGTCGCCGCCGATGGCGTCGAGGCCGAACGCGTCGGCGTACTTCTTGGCCCGGTCGAAGAACTCCCACTGGATCTCGAGCGCCGTGGCCGACCCGCCCTCGGCCAGCTCGAGCGGCTGGCGCATCGTCAGGTCGCGTGACACGAGCCGGAGGGCCTGGATGGGCGCCGCCAACCGCCACTCGCGGGGCAGGAACTCGTCCTCGACCATGCACAGCATCAGCGCCGTGGTGCCGACCTTGAGGAAGGTGGCGACCTCGGAGAGGTTGGCGTCGCCGATGATGACGTGGAGGCGCCGGTACTTCTGGGCGTCGGCATGGGGCTCGTCGCGGGTGTTCACGATCGGGCGCTTCAGCGTGGTCTCGAGCCCGACCTCCTCTTCGAAGAAGTCGGCCCGCTGGCTGATCTGGAACGGCACCGACGCCTTGTCGGAGCCGGTGGCCTCCGTCCCGGTCTTGCCGGCGCCGCAGAAGACCTGCCGGCTCACGAAGAACGGGATGGCGTGGGCGACGATCCGACCGAACGGCACCTGGCGGTCCATGAGGTAGTTCTCGTGGCAGCCGTAGCTGTTGCCCTTGCCGTCGGAGTTGTTCTTGTAGATCACCAGCTCCTGGCCCTCCGGCAGCGTGCGCCGGGCGGCGACCATCGACCGCTGGAGGATGACCTCGGCGGCCCGGTCCCACTGCACGATCGACCGGGGGTCGGCGCACTCAGGGGTGGAGAGCTCGGGGTGGGCGTGGTCGACGTAGTAGCGGGCGCCGTTGGTGAGCACGGCGTTCACGAGGTGGGTCTCGACCTCGGGCGCCATCGTGCCCTGAGGGGCGAAGCCCCGGGCATCGTTGCCGGGGTGCTCGTCCTCGAAGTCCCAGCCCACCTTGGGGGCCGACGGGTGGCCGGGCGTGGAGCGGGCCAGCTCCGACACGTAGGCGTTGATGAGCACCGACGACGCCGCGATCGGGTTGGCCTCGGGCGCGCCGCGCACGAGGATCCCGAACTCCGTCTCGATCCCGAGGACCTTCTGCAACGCCATCGTCGCGGACCCTAGGCCGTGCCCTCACCCAGCGATAGACCAGGGAGTTCGGCGGCTCAGAGGTACTGGCCGGTGCCCACCCGCTCGATGGAGCGGCCGCCGGTGGTGTCGCCCTCGGCGTCGCGCTTGACCAGCGTCCGGATGTAGACGATCCGCTCGCCCTTCTTGCCCGAGATCTTGGCCCAGTCGTCGGGGTTGGTCGTGTTGGGCAGGTCCTCGTGCTCCTTGAACTCCTGGTGGATGGAGGCGAGGAGGTCCTCGGTGCGGATGCCCTTCGTGCCGCCGGCGAGCAGGCGTTTGATGGCGAGCTTCTTGGCCCGCCGCACGATGTTCTCGATCATCGCCCCCGACGAGAAGTCCTTGAAGTACAGGACCTCCTTGTCGCCGTTCTGGTAGGTGACCTCGAGGAACTCGTTGCCCTCGTCCTGGCGGTACATCTCGGCGACGGTGGCCTCGACCATCGCGTCGACCATCTTCTGGCGGTCGCCACCGCCGAGCGACGTGACCTCGTCCTCGGCGAGAGGAAGGTCGGCAGTGAGGTAGCGACCGAAGATCTGCTGCGCCGCCACCTCGTTCGGCCGCTCGATCTTGATCTTCACGTCGAGCCGGCCGGGCCGGAGGATGGCGGGGTCGATGAGGTCCTCGCGGTTCGACGCGCCGATGACGATCACGTTCTTGAGCGACTCGACGCCGTCGATCTCGGCCAGCAGCTGCGGGACGATCGTGGACTCCATGTCGGAGCTGATGCCGGTACCGCGGGTGCGGAACATCGAGTCCATCTCGTCGAAGAACACGATGACCGGCCAGCCCTCCTCGGACTTCTCCCGGGCCCGCTGGAACACGAGCCGGATCTGGCGCTCGGTCTCGCCGACGTACTTGTTGAGCAGTTCCGGGCCCTTGATGTTGAGGAAGAAGCTGCGGGCCTTCTCGTTGCCGCTGACCTCCGCCACCTTCTTGGCCAGGCTGTTGGCCACCGCCTTGGCGATGAGCGTCTTGCCGCAGCCCGGGGGCCCGTACAGGAGGATGCCCTTCGGTGCAGGCAGCTTGTGCTCGGCGAAGAGGTCCTGGTGCAGGAACGGCAGCTCGACGGCGTCGGCGATCTGCTCGATCTGCTCGTCGAGACCGCCCACGTCGGCGTAGCTGACGTCGGGCACCTCCTCGAGCACGAGCTCCTCGACCTCGGGCCGCTCCAGCTTCTCGAGCAGCAGCCCGGTGCGGCTGTCCATCAGCACCGTGTCGCCCGACCGGAGGCGGACGCCGGCCAGCGTGCCGGCCAGCTCGCACACCCGCTCCTCGTCGGCCCGGCCGACCACGAGCGCCCTGGTGCCCTCGCCGAGGACCTCCTTGATGGTGACGAGCTCGCCTGTGAGCTCGCCGCTGCGAGCCATGACGACGTTCAGCGACTCGTTGAGCACGACCTCCTGGCCCCGCTCGAGGGGCTCGTCCTCGAGGTCGGGGTGCAGCGTCACCCGCATCTTGCGCCCCGAGGAGTACACGTCGACGGTGCCGTCGTCGTTCTGGGCGAGGAACGTGCCGTAGGCCGACGGCGGGCGGGTGAGCTTGTCGACCTCGTCGCGGAGGGCGGCGATGTGCTCCCGCGCCTCCCGCAGCGTGTACGTCAGCTTCTCGTTCTGGTTGACGGCCTGGGCGAGCTGGCCTTTCGTCTCGAGGAGGCGCTCCTCGAGCGTGCGCACCCGCTTCGGCGCATCCTGCAGCCGGCGCCGCAGCGAGACGATCTCCTCTTCGAGCACGCGCAGCTGGTCGGCCTCGTCGGCCTCGAGATCGGGCTCTTCTCTGGGATCCTGCGAGTCGACGACGGTGACCACCTCCAGGTGACCCCCGGCTCCGCCGGGTCCGGCAGGAACCTATACGGCCCCCCGCCCGGATCAGCACCGGGCCGTGACCTGCGGCGCCGGCCACCCGATTTGAGCCGGGATTGGCCGGGTTTACCTCGGCCGGTGTTACCATCGCTCCACCGACGGCGCCCCCGCCGTGCGAGACCACACAGGAGAACCGCACCGCGATGAAGGTCTGGATCGATCAGGATCTGTGCACCGGCGACGGGCTCTGCGAGGAGATCGCCCCCGACGTCTTCACCCTCCTCGACGACGGCTTGGCCTACGTCAAGGAGAAGAAGGACGGCGTGGAGATCGTCTACGCCGAGGAGAAGGGCCATCCCCAGGGCGCCAAGGGCCTGGCCGGGTTCCCCGACAGCCAGCTCGAGGCCGTCATCGAGTCCGCCGAGGAGTGCCCCGGCGAGTGCATCTTCATCGAGATGCCCGACGACGCCTAAGGCCCCCCGGCTCACAGCAGCTCCGAACCCGCGTCCGGTTCCGTGGTCCCCGACCACATCGCCGGGCGCGGTTCCGCGCCCGGCCCCAGCGAACTCGAGAAGGTTGAGGTCACGGGCGCGACGGAGGCGGCGCTGGGCGACGACACGTCTGCCGTGCCTCGACCCTCGACCGCTGCCCGCCGCCGACTCCCTCGACCTTGATCAACGGAGGCAGGGGCCGGTGGGGGTCGGGGTGAGGGGGCCGGCGAGGACCTCCTCGACCTCATCGATCGTCAGCGCGTAGGCGACCGTGGGGTCGTCGGGGGCGATGGCGAAGGCGAGGCCGACGACGAGGCCGCGCGGGTCGACCAGCGCGCCGCCGGAGTCGCCGGGGCGTAGCTCGGCGGCGAGGAAGAACACCCGGCGCTCGGTCGGGCCCTGGTCGTAGATGTCGCGGCCGGTCGCAACGACCTCGCGGTCGACGCGGAACGGCGACAGCTCGAGCGGGCCACCGCCGGGGTGGCCGAAGGCGGCGCCGACTGCGCCCTCCCCCACGTCGGCGACACCCAGCGGCGAGCGCCCGAGGCCGGCCACCCGCAGCACGGCGATGTCGCGCCCGGGGTCGAAGGCGACGACGACGGCCTCGAAGGGTTGGCCGTCGGGGTGGCGCTCGACGAACACCGACTCCGCGCCTGCCACCACGTGGGCGTTGGTGACGACGAGGTCCTCGGCCACGACGATGGCGCCGCTGCCGTCCTGGCGCCGGCCGCAGGCGAGGGCCTCGACCTTGACCGTCGACGCCGCCACCGCGGCGGCCAGCTCGGGCGTGAGCCCCGACTCCGCCGGCGGCGGCCCCAGCTCGGGGGCGGGGGCGAACGGATCGGCGAAGACCGACGGGAAGTCCTCCCCCACCAGCTGCTCGAACGTGCGCAGCGCGTTCGGGGCAGTGGGCAGCGACGCAGCCACCGCCCGGGCGATCGTGGACGTGCGGGCCAGGCGGGCGGCGTTGCCGTCGACCCGCGCCATGGCCGGCGCCAGCAGCCACAC
>JACDCH010000100.1 GCA_013694495.1 Acidimicrobiia bacterium
GCTCGTGGCGCAGCGTCCGGAGCTCGCCGGACCGGGCCTGGGCGGTGCCCTCGGCCTCCTTCAGGCGCCGCACGGTGTCCCTGCGCTCCTCGACCACCTGGGCGAGCTCCGCCCGCAGACGATCCACCTCGCTCCCCATCGCGCCGGCGTTGGCCCGCTGCTCCTCGAGCTCCCGTCGCATCCGCTCGGCCTCGGTGGTGGCGGCCAGCGCCGCCGTCTCGGTGCGGGCCAGCGCCGCCTCCGCGCCCGCCAGCCGGCGTTGCGCCTCCCGCTCGCTGCGGTCCTCGCGGGTGGCCACCTCGTGCACGGCGGCCTGCTTGCGGAAGCCGTCCAGCTCGGCCTGCCACCCGTCGGGCCGGGTCAGGAACACCCAGCCCGGCCGGCCGACGGCCTCCTCCGTGACGCTGGCCGCCACCCGGGCCCGGAACGCCTCGTCCTCGTCGAGCACGCGGCGGGCGACGTCGAGGGCCGGGTCGGGCAGCTTGGCGAAGTTGACGAAGCGGCGCAGCGCCGCTGGTGCGGCCACCGCCGGCACCTCGCGCTCACCGGCGCGGGCCACCAGCACCGCGGCCTCCAGCGCTGGCCGCAGGATCGCGGTGGTGCTGGCCGAGGTCAGCCCGCCCCGCCTTCCGCTGCGCCGCCATCGCGCCCGTCGCCCGCCCCGCCGTCGACCCGCTCGACCGTGCCGGCCGGCCCGCACCAGCGGCAGCCCACGCTCTCGACCGACTCAGCCAGCGTCTCCTCGTCCTCGATCTCCAGGTCGCCACCGATCGTGTAGTGGTGGAAGGCCCGGGTGCGGCGGCTCGTGACCACGTCGAAGCGGGTGAGGTTGCCGCAGGCCGTGCACCGGTAGCGGGGGATCGCAGGCGCAGCGGTGGTCGACGCCTCGGGCGTTGGCGGGGAGCTCACGAAGGGCGAGCGTACCGAACCGGTCCGGCGCGGTGGCTCCAGCAAAACGAACGGACGTTCGTTACTGTCCCGGAACATGCGTTCGACGACGGCGGCACCGGCCCGGCGGGGCCGGCGGAGCGGCACCAGCGGGCAGCGGAGCTTCGAGGACCTCGGCACGCCGTTGTCGCAGGTGACGTTCTGCGTCCTCGACCTCGAGACCACGGGCGGCGACGCCGCCACCTGCGGCATCACGGAGGTGGGGGCCATCAAGGTGCGGGGCGGCGAGCCGCTGGGCACGTTCCGCACCTTCGTGAACCCGGGCCAGGCCATCCCGCGGTCGATCACCGTCCTCACCGGCATCACCGAGTCGATGGTCGTGCCGGCGCCCCGCATCGAGTCGGTGCTGCCGGCCCTGCTCGAGTTCGTCGGCGACGCGGTCATCGTCGGCCACAACATCCGCTTCGACATCGCCTTCCTCGACGCCGCCCTCGCCCGCTCGGGCCGGCCCCGCCTGGCGAAGCGAAGCGTCGACACCTGCGCCCTGGCCCGGCGCCTCGTGCGCGAGGAGGTGCCCGACTGCCGGTTGGGAACGCTGGCCGACCGCCTCCGGCTCGACCACAAGCCCTCGCACCGCGCCCTCGACGACGCCCTTGCCACCTGCGACCTGCTGCACGCCTTGCTCGAACGGGCCGCGGCCTACGGCGTCACGGGCCTCGACGACCTGCTCGCCCTGCCCAAGCTGGCCGGCCACCCGCAGGTCGCGAAGCTGCGGCTGACCGCCCGCCTCCCCCGCCAGCCCGGCGTCTACCTGTTCCGCGACCACGGGGGGCGGGTGCTGTACGTCGGCAAGGCGTCCGACCTGCGCAGCCGGGTGCGCAGCTACTTCGGCTCCGACGACCGCCGCAAGGTGGGCCCGATGCTGCGGGAGGCCCAGACCATCGACCACCACCCCTGCGGCTCGGCCCTCGAGGCGGCCGTGCTCGAGGCCCGCCTGCTGCACGCCCTCCGCCCCCGCTACAACCGGCAGGGCACCCGCTGGGACCGCGCCGCGTACGTCCGGCTCGACACGAGCGAAGCGTTCCCCCGCCTCGCCGTGGCCCGCTCCGACCGGGGCCGCGGCATCATCCTCGGCCCGCTCTCGTCCACCGCGTCGGCCCGCCTCGCCATCGAGGCGGTGGAGACCGTCCTGCCCCTCCGGCGTTGCAGCACGAAGCTGCGGGCCGGGGGCGCACCGGTCCGCGAGGCCCCGTGCACGGCGGCCCAGCTCGGCGTGGCCCTTTGCC
>JACDCH010000461.1 GCA_013694495.1 Acidimicrobiia bacterium
CCCCCAGGCATCGGCCGCAGGGCGACGAAGTCGGCCGAGGACCGCAACGACCGAGCGCAGCGAGGGCGACACAACTCGCCGGAACGGAGCGAAGCGAGTGACGGCGAAGAACTCAGGCCCGGGCGGCCAGCAGCGGGACGTCGAGCTCGGCCGGCGTGGCCGAGCCGTGCCGGCCGATCAGGTGGTACGGCCCGGAGTCGCTCGGCTCGAGGAAGGCGGCGGTGCCTCGCGCCACCAGGGCCACGTCGCCGAGGCGCGCCCGGGCCTCGCTGCTCACCTTGGGCCCGAACCAGCCGGCGTCGACGATCTCGTCGCGCGTCCGCACCCATGCCCGGTCGCCGTGCTTGGCGATGGCCGCCTCGAGCAACGCACCGGACCGGCCGGAGCGGGCGTGGAGCCAGCGGAAGCGGGCCTCGCCCGACTGCCAGCCGACGTGGCCGAGGACCTCGCCGTCGAGCTGGTGCAGGTCGTCGCCGGTGTCGACCTGGCCGTGGTCGGCCGTGACGACGACCGTGGTGCCCCGGGGCACGGCATCGAGCACTTCGGCCACCAGCCGGTCGGCGGCGGCGAGCTCGGCGTCGTAGTGGGGTCCGAGGCCGTACTCGTGGGCGACCTTGTCGACGCCGTCGTAGTAGGCGTAGACGAACGGCTCGCCAGCCGCGGTCAGCATGCGGATCTCCGTGACCAGGCTCGACGCCATGCGCCAGCCCCGGAAGCGGACGCCGGCGAGGTGGGCGCCGCTGAAGCCCGACGTGGAGAACTCGGCCCGGGTCACGGCCGGTGGGCGCTGGTCGAGGAAGGCCGGGATCGACTGGATCGTCGAGGGCCGGATGGCGGTGCGGGCATCGCCCGACCGCGTGCTCCAGCGCAGGACGTTCAGGACCTCGCCCTCGACGGAGATGCGGTAGCCGACGACCCCGTGCTCGCCCGGCGTCGTGCCGGTGGCGATCGACGTGAGCGCCGTCGCCGTGGTGGTGGGGAGGACCGTTTGGATCGCTCCGCCGGCCATGGCCGCCAGCGTCGGCGCCAGGTGCCGCCGCTCGACGAGCTGGTGCCAGCCGACGCCGTCGAGCACGAGCAGCACGACGCGGTCGGCGTCGACCGCCGGCGCCGGCAACCAGGGTGGTGGCTCGTCGGTGGGGTCGAGCAGGGCGGGGACGACGTTGCAGACGCAAGCGCCCTCGTAGTCGGGCAGCGAAGGGACGTCGACGTCGAGACCCGGAGCTCCGCCACGCACGGGCCGCGACCGTACAACCGCCCACCGCGCCCGGGGCAACGGCGCCCCCTACGATCAGCGCCCGTGAAGGTCTCGACGCGGGGCGACTACGCCTGCCGGGCGCTCGTCTCGCTGTCGTTGCACGCCGACGCGATGCCCACCTCGGTGCGCGACATCGCCGACCGTACCGGCCTCCCCCAGCCGTACCTCGAGCAGATCCTGTTGGCCCTCAAGGGCGCCGGCATCGTCCGCTCGAAGCGGGGCGTGGGCGGCGGCTACGTGCTGGCCCGCACCCCGGACACGGTCACGCTGGCCGACATCGTCTCCGCCGTCGACGGCCCCATCGCCGTGGGCGACTTCGGCGAACCGCACCAGGACGGCGCCTGCGACCACGAGGGCCAGTGCGTCCTGCTCGCCATCTGGAACGAGGTCGGCGAGCACATGCGCCGCCACCTCACCGCCGTCACCCTGGCCGATGTCCGCGACATGGCCCGCGGTCTCCAGCCCTGGCCCGCCGAGAAGCCCCCCGACGACTGACGAGCGCGCGCCAACCCGTCCTTCGTGCGCCGAACCGGACCCCAGCCGGATCCACGCACGCAGAACGGATCCACGCACGCTCGTGGCGACCCGGTCCGACGTCCGAGCGGCGACCCGTCCACCGTGCGCCCACCCGCACCCCGGCCGGATCCGCGCACTCGGAACGGATCCACGCGCGCCCGTTGAGCGCGTCAGGGGCGGATCGGGGGGTCGCCGGCGGTGGTGAGCTCCTCGGGGCGGAGGCCGGCGGCCGGGTCGGCCGCCGGGTCCCACCGGTCGCCGGCACCGACGTCGTCCTCACCATCGACCGCGAGATCCAGGCCTACACCGAGCAGGCTCTGCGCGACGCCGTGACGCGGTACTCGGCCGAGGCCGGGTCTGCGGTGGTGCTCGACGCCCGCAGCGGGGAGGTCCTGGCCATGGTGTCACTGCCGACCTTCGACCCCGGCGACATCGGCGCCGCCGGTCGGGACGCCCGGCGCAACCGCGCCGTCACCGACGTCTACGAGCCGGGCAGCGTCAACAAGGTGATCACCGCCAGCGCCGCGCTGGAGGACGGGATCGTCGACCTGCGCCAGCGCTTCACCGTCCCGGACAGCTACCAGATCGGATCGAAGCGCTTCTCGGACTCGCACAGCCACGCGACCGAGCGGATGACCCTCGCCGAGATCATGGAGCAGTCCTCCAACATCGGGACGATCAAGATCGCCGAGCGGGTCGGGGAGCGGCGGCTGTACCGCTACCTGCGCCGCTTCGGCTACGGCCAACCCACCGGGCTGGGCTTCCCCGGCGAGTCCGGTGGCCTGCTGACCGACCCCAGCCAGTGGTGGGTCACGAGCCTGCCGACGATCAGCATCGGGCAGGGCGTGTCGGCGACCTTGCTGCAGGTCGCGTCGGTCTTCGCCACGATCGCCGGCGGCGGGGAGGCCGTCACCCCGACGCTCGTGCGCGGCACCGTCGGCACCGGCGGCCGCCTCGAGGCGGCGCCGGCGCCCGCCCGTCGACCTGTCGTGTCGTCCTGGACCGCGCGGATCCTCGCCGACATGCTCGTCGCCGTCGTCGAGGGCGAGCAGGGGACCTGCGAGGCGTGCGCGGTCCCCGGTTACACCGTCGGCGGCAAGACCGGCACGGCCCAGAAGCCGTCGGCCACCTCACGCGGGTACGAGGCCGGCGCCTATGTCGGCTCCTTCGTCGGCTTCGCACCGGCGGAGGACCCGGACCTGGTGGTCGGGGTCATGCTCGACGAGCCCCGCCCGCTGTACTACGGGGGTCTGACGGCCGGGCCGACGTTCTCCGACAT
>JACDCH010000141.1 GCA_013694495.1 Acidimicrobiia bacterium
GCCTCCTCGGCGTCGACGGTGGCGCGGCGCCCGGGTTGCGCCACCGGGCGATGGTGCTGGCCTGGCTGGTGCTCGACCAGCCCCGCTGGACCGAGTTCGACGCCCACTACCTTCCCGACCCGGCCCACCCGGTGGCCCGGCTGTCGGAGCCGCGCAACTACCGGGAGTCCGCCGACGACCCGGCCGGCGTGACCGTGCTCTGCGCCGAGATCCCGTGCTGGGAGGGCGACGCCACGTGGACGGCGGGGCCGGACGCCATCGGGGCCACCGTCGCAGCGGCGCTGGCCGGCGAGGGCCTCCCCCCGGTCCGCCCGGTGGCGGTGGAGCTGGCCCACCTGCCGCGGGTGTACCCGCTCTACCCGCCCGGCTTCGAGCGCTCCCTGGCCGCCACCGAGGCGGCGGTGGCCAGGGCCGGCGCCGGCCGGGTGGTCACCCTCGGCCGCCAGGGGCTGTTCGCGCCCGACAACACCCACCACGTGATGGCCATGGGCCGGGCGGCTGCGGCGGGGCTGCGCCCCGACGGCTCGCTCGACGCCGCCCGCTGGTCAGCGGCCCGCGCCGACTTCCACGGCCACGTCGTCGAGGACTGACGGTGCCACCCCACCAGATCAAGGTCAAGGGCGCGACGAAGTGGAGCTGGTCGGTCGTCACCCCTTCCGCTGACTCCCGGTTGCTGCATCCACCCGACCCCTCCGCCGGATGCAGACGACGGGGATGATGCAGACGCTGGTCCGGGTCGCCCACTCCCGGCATCAGCCGTGCCGCGCGGCCCGATGCAGACGGCGGGGTTGATGCAGTTCCTGGTACGGATCACCGCTCAGTCCATCCGCCTCCGAGCGCTCGCCGCGGAGCTCGGCCCGGACGGCGGGCACGACCCGGCGGAGGTACGGCAGGAGGCACACGAACGACGTGCCGGTGGTGCGGAACCGATAGCTGATCGGCACCTCGGCGTAGCGGAAGCCCTTGGCCAGGAGGTCGAACGTGAGCACCTGCGCGTAGTTGAAGTCGTGGACGACCTCGGCGGCGGCGGCCGCGGCGGCCGAAAGCGCCCGGTAGCCGGATTGGCCGTCGGTGATGCCAGGCTCGGCGAAGCGGCGGCGGGCCGTGCCCCTGACCCACAAGGTGAGCGCCCGGTTGCCGGCCCACCGGGCCGGCCGCATCGAGCGCGGGCCGCCGGCGAAGCGGGACCCGACCACGTAGTCGGCCGCTCCGGCGAGGATCGGGGCCACGAGCCGCTCGAGCTCCTCGGGGGCGTACTCGCCGTCGGCGTCGAGGAACGCCACCGCCACCGACCCCGCCTGCACCGCCTCGGCCAGGCCGGCCCGCACCGCCGCCCCGAGACCGCGGTTGGCCGCGAAGCGCACGACTTCGGCCCCGGCGTCGGCCGCCGCCTCGGCCGTGCCGTCGGCGGACCCGTCGTCGACGACGATGCAGCGCACCGGGTGCCCGAGCACGGCCGCTGGGACCCGACGGACCATGCCCGCTACAGCCTCCACCTCGTCGAAGGCCGGCATGAACACGGTGATCGGGGCGGCGGTCCGTGTCATGTTCGGTGATCTTTACACCTGTGGGCAGGTGTCGCTAGCTTGCGGCCACGATGCGAGTACGAGCCCTCTTCGCCGTGCCCGCCCTCGCCCTGGTGGCGACCATCGCCCCCGGCTGCGGGGGCGACGACGCTGTCCTCACCATCTACTCGGGCCGGGAGTTCGCGCTCATCAGCCCGATCCTCGAGCGGTTCTCCGAGGAGACCGGCATCGGCATCGAGGTGCGCGACGGCACCACCGCCGACCTCGCCCTGCAGATCGAGGCCGAGGGCGACAACTCGCCGGCCGACATCTTCCTGTCCCAGAGCCCCGGTGCGGTCGGCTTCCTCGATGCCCAGGGCCGCCTCGCGGCCCTGCCCGACGACGTGCTCCGGGCCGTGGCCGAGGAGGACCGGGCGCCCGACGGGCACTGGGTCGGGGTCACCGGTCGCGTCCGCACGCTGGTGTTCAGCACCGAGGCATTCACCGACGACGAGCTGCCGGGGTCGGTCCTCGACCTCGTGGGCGACGAGCGGTTCCGGGGCCAGCTCGGCATCGCGCCGGGCAACGCCTCGTTCCAGGACTTCGTCACGGGCTTGCGCGCCGAGCTCGGCGACGACACCGCGCTCGAGTACCTCGAGGGGCTCGCCGCCCTCGAGCCCGAGATCTTCCCGAACAACGTCGCCATCCTCGAGGCGGTCAACCGCGGTGAGATCACCGCCGGACTGATCAACCACTACTACTGGTTCGAGGCGGCCGTCGAGGACCCTGACCAGCCCAGCGCCCTGCACTTCTTCGACGATGGCGACCTCGGCTCGATGATGCTCATCACGGCGGCCAGCGTCCTCGAGACCACCGACAACGCCGAGGACGCCAACCGCCTCGTCCGCTTCCTGCTCGAGGAGGAGGCGCAGACGTACTTCGCCGAGGAGACCCTCGAATACCCCCTCGCCGCGGGCGTCGCCCCGGCCGAGGGCCTGTTCCCCCTCGGCGACATCGTGTCCAGCCGGGTCTCCTTCGCCGAGCTGGGCGAGCTCGACTCCACGATCCAGCTCATCGCCGACAGCGGTCTGTCGGGGTAGGCGGTGGCCGCCGTCGCCGCCGCGGCGGCCGGGGTCGACCCCCGGGGGCTCCGCCGCTCCGGCCGGCCCGGTCGTTCCCGCCC
>JACDCH010000150.1 GCA_013694495.1 Acidimicrobiia bacterium
CGTCGACGTCGTCGCCACCACCAACGCCCACTACGCCACCCCGGCCCAGCGTCCTCTCGCCACCGCTCTGGCCGCCGTCCGCTCGCGGCGCAGCCTCGACGAGATCGACGGGTGGCTGCCGGCGTCGGCGTCGTCGCACCTGCGCAGCGGCGTCGAGCAGGCCCGCCGGTTCCGGCGCTACCCGGGCGCCGTCGAGCGAGCGGCGGAGCTGGGCCTGGCCTGCGCCTTCGACCTCCGCCTCATGGCCCCCGACCTGCCGCCGTTCGACTGCCCCGACGGCCTGAGCGAGATGCAGTTCCTCCGCCGCCTCGTCGAGATCGGCGGCGCCGAGCGCTACGGCCGCCGTCCCCCCGAGGGCGGCAACCAGCAGGCGTGGGACCAGCTCGACCACGAGCTCGCCCTCATCGAGGCGCTCGGGTTCCCCGGCTACTTCCTCGTGGTGTGGGACATCGTGCGCTTCTGCCGGGAGGCCGGCATCTACTGCCAGGGACGGGGGAGCGCGGCCAACAGCGCGGTCTGCTACGCCCTGGGCGTCACCAACGCGGACGCCGTCGGCCTCGGCCTGCTGTTCGAGCGGTTCCTGTCCCCCGAGCGCGACGGCCCGCCGGACATCGACATCGACATCGAGTCGGTCCGGCGCGAGGAGGCCATCCAGTACGTCTACGAGAAGCACGGCCGCCGCCACGCCGCCCAGGTGGCCAACGTGATCACCTACCGGGCCAAGTCGTCGATCCGCGACATGGCCAAGGCCCTCGGCTACGCCACCGGCCAGCAGGACGCGTGGAGCAAGCAAGCCGACGCCTGGGGGCCGGTGCGCTCCACCGCCGCCCTGCCCGATCACGACATCCCGGCCAACGTGCTGGCCCTCGCCGCCCAGGTCGAGCACTTCCCCCGCCACCTCGGGGTGCACTCGGGCGGCATGGTGATCTGCGACCGACCGGTCGTCGAGGTGTGCCCGGTGGAGTGGGCCCGCTTCACCGGCCGCAACGGCACCAGCTACGCCGGCGACGGCCAGCCCATCCGCACGGTGCTGCAGTGGGACAAGGACGACTGCGCGGCGGTGGGGCTGGTGAAGTTCGACCTGCTCGGCCTGGGCATGCTCACCGCCCTCCACGCCGCCATCGACCTGATCGCCGACGCCCACGGCGACGTGGTCGACCTGGCCACCATCCCCCAGGACGACGAGGTCTACCGGATGTTGTGCCGGGCCGACTCCGTCGGCGTGTTCCAGGTCGAGTCCCGGGCCCAGATGTCCACGCTGCCCCGGCTGAAGCCCCAGTGCTTCTACGACCTCGTGGTCGAGATCGCCCTCATCCGCCCCGGCCCGATCCAGGGCGGGTCGGTCCACCCCTACATCCGCCGCCGCAACGGCGAGGAGCCGGTCACGTACCTCCACCCCATCATGGAGAAGGCGCTGGCCAAGACGCTGGGCGTGCCGCTGTTCCAGGAGCAGCTCATGCAGCTGGCCATGGACGTCGGCGGGTTCACCGCGTCGGAGTCCGACCAGCTCCGCCAGGCCATGGGCTCGAAGCGCAGCCGCGAGCGGATGGAGCGCCTGCGCCTGCGCTTCAGCGAGGGCGCGGCCGAGCGGGGCGTCGACGCCGACACCATCGAGGTGCTGTGGGAGAAGCTGGCCGCCTTCGCCAACTACGGCTTCCCCGAGAGCCACTCGGTGTCGTTCGCCTACCTCGTGTACGCGTCGTCGTGGCTGAAGCGCTGGTACCCGGCGGCGTTCTGCGCCGGCCTGCTCAACGCCCAGCCCATGGGCTTCTACTCACCGCACTCGCTCGTGCAGGACGCAGTGCGCCACGGGGTCGAGGTCCGCAGCCCCGACCTGAACGCGTCGGCGGCCCAGGCCACGCTGGAAATCGGGGCGGTGGGCGGGGGCGTCACGGCTACGGGTCGTTCGCTCGCCACCGCCGATCCGCCCGAGGCGTGGGGCAAGGGCGGCCCGGCGGTGCGGCTGGGGCTCGGCTCGGTGCGCGGGTTGGGCGACGACCTCGCGGCCGAGATCGACGCCGGCCGCCCCTACGCGTCGATGGAGGAACTGCGCCGCCGGGTGCCCCAGCTCACCCTGCCCCAGCTCGAGGCCCTGGCCACCGCCGGTGCGTTCGAGGCGTGCTTCGGGCTCGGCCGCCGGGAGGCCCTGTGGCAGGCCGGGGCGGTGGCCCAGTCGTCCCCGGACCGCCTGGCCGGCATCGTCACCGGCGCCGAGGCGACGACGCTGCCGGGCATGGCGCCCCGCGAGGCCGCGGTCGCCGACCTGTGGGCCACCGGCGTCTCCGTCGCCGGCCACCCCCCCAGGTTCGTGCGCCAGCGCCTCACCGAGCTCGGCGTCGTCACCGCCGTCGGGCTGCGGGCCGTGCCCGCCGACACCAGGGTGCTGGTGGCCGGCGTCGTCACCCACCGCCAGCGCCCGGCGACGGCGAGCGGGATCACGTTCGTGAACCTCGAGGACGAGACCGGTTTCGTGAACGTGATCGTGTCCAAGGGGTGCTGGGCCCGCTGGCGCCGCACCGCCCGCTCGGCCCCCGCCCTCCTCGTGGCCGGCCGGCTCGAGCGTCAGGAGGGCGTGATCAACATCGTCGCCGAGCGCCTCGACCCCCTCCCGCTCACCGCCCCCAAGAGCCGCGACTTCCGCTGAGACGCCGGCAGGATCGCTGACTACGGTCAGGGAATGCAACAGGCGATCGCCGACGTGCGGCGCTTCAACCGGACCGTCACGCAGCGGGTCGGGGCGCTGCACGACCGCTACCTCGCCCGACGGTGGCCGCTCGGCGCCGCCCGGGTGCTGTGGGAGATCGGCGAAGACGGGTGCGAGGTGCGCACCCTGCGGGAGCGGCTCGACCTCGACTCCGGCTACCTCAGCCGGCTGCTCCGCTCGCTCGAGGGGGCGAAGCTGATCACCGTCGGCGTCGCCGAGCACGACAGGCGGCGCCGCACGGCCCGCCTCACGAAGAAGGGGCGGGCCGAACGGGCCGTGCTCGACGATCGCAGCGAGGCGCTGGCCCGGTCGCTGCTCGACCCGCTGACCGCCGACCAGCGCGGCCGCCTCGTGGGCGCCATGGGTGTGGTCGAGCGGCTGCTCACCGCGGCGCTCGTCGGCCTCGACACCGTCGACCCGGCCCACCGCGACGCGCAGCACTGCCTGCACGAGTACTACGCCGAGCTCGACCGGCGCTTCGACAGGGGCTTCGACCCCGCGCAGGCCCTGCCGATCGACCTCGACGAGATGCGGCCCCCGGAGGGTGCGTTCGTCGTGGCCCGCCTCCACGGCGAACCGGTCGGCTGCGGGGCCTTGAAGTTCCGGGGCGCCGCGCCCGTGGAGATCAAGCGCCTCTGGGTCGCAGCCAGCGTGCGGGGGCTGGGCGTGGGCAAGCGGCTCTTGGCCGACCTCGAAGGCCGGGCCGCCGAGCTCGGGCACCGCCTGCTCCGCCTCAACACGAACCGCACCCTCGTCGAGGCCATCGCCCTGTACCAGGCCGCCGGCTACCGCGAGGTCCCGGCTTTCAACGACGAGCCCTACGCCCACCACTGGTTCGAGAAGCGGCTGCCCGCGACCCGGTCCCGGCGCTCGCCTTAGCGCGGTCGTCAACCGGCCCGGCGGGCGAGGGCGACCTGGAGGACGGCGAAGGCAAGCACCCCGGCGCCCATCACCGCGGCGATGACGGCGCCCGCGGTGCTGAAG